>JAICWB010000097.1 GCA_025935035.1 Terriglobales bacterium | reverse complement strand
GGGCAAGTTGCTGAGTGAAAAAATCGCGCAGACGCGCGCCGCCAGTATCGGCTGGCTGGCGGATGATTCCGCGTTTTATTACACCAAGTTTCCAAAACCTGGCTCCGTGCCAAAGGGACAGGAGATGTACAACCGCCACGTTTTCTTCCACAAGATCGGCGAGAACGTCAGCGGTGAAGGGGACGCCGCGATCTTCGGAGAAGGTCAAGACCCCGAAGTTTGGCCGAACCTTGTCATGTCTGACGATGGCCGTTGGATGGTCATCCTCATGACTAAAGGCTCCTCCGGGCACACGGACATCTATCTTCTCGACACCAGCAAGCCTGGGAATGAAGTAAAGACCGTCGCGAAGAGTGAAGACATCATTTACACCGGTCAGGTCTACAAAGACGAACTCTATATAGTGACCAACGAAGGGGCGCCGCGCTTCCGCGTATATAAAGTGAAAGCGGCTGATCCAAAGAAAACCGACTGGAAAGAGATCATTCCGCAGACGAATTCGGTGTTGACCAATCTTGATGTCATCGGCGGTAAGCTTTTCGCCAGCTATGAGAAAGATGCCAGCTCGCAGCTGAAGATCTTTTCGCTTGATGGCAAACCGCTCTCATCCATCGTATTGCCTGCAATCGGCAGCGTGACCGCGGTGAACGGTGAGGTCGCAGGCAAAGAAGCCTTTTACGGATTCACTTCGTTCACCATTCCACCATCCATTTACCGCTATGACCTCAACACAGCGAAGTCCAGCGTTTGGGCAAAGGTGGATGCGCCGGTTGACAGCTCCGCGTATGACGTCAAACAGGTGTTCTATGCCTCGAAAGATGGCACAAAGATTCCCATGTTCATCGTGGCGAAGAAAGGCCTGGTTTTGAACGGCCAGAATCCCACAATGCTTACTGGCTATGGCGGCTTTAACCTCAGCCGTACTCCTTCGTTCAGTGGCTGGCTGCACCTTTGGCTGGAGAGCGGCGGCGTCTATGCAGACGCCAATCTGCGTGGCGGAAGCGAGTACGGTGAAGACTGGCATCGCGCCGGCATGCTGGACAAAAAGCAAAACGTCTTTGACGATTTCACCTATGCCGCAAAGTACCTGATCGCGCAGAAATACACGTCAACGCCTCACCTTGCTATCTACGGACGCAGCAACGGCGGCCTGCTCGTGGGCGCCACAGAAACCCAACATCCTGAGATGTTCCGCGCAGTGGTCTGCGGTGTCGGCCTGCTCGACATGTTGCGCTACCAGAAATTTCAGATCGCTAAACTCTGGATACCCGAGTACGGCAGTTCGGATGACCCACAGCAATTCAAATGGCTCTACGCCTACTCGCCCTATCACCATGTAAAGCCTGGCACGACCTATCCCGCTACCTTGTTTTTCGCTTCTGAAGGCGACACCCGCGTTGACCCGCTTCACACACGAAAGATGACGGCGGAGATGCAGCATGACGCAGCCAACGGCCCTGACCGCCCCATTCTGATGCGCATTGAGACCAAAGCCGGACACGGCGTAGGCAAACCCATCAGTAAACAGATTGACGAATGGGCTGACATCTATACGTTCCTGTTCTGGCAATTGGGCATGAAGTGATCGAACGATTAAAGCCGTACGCTTTTGCTACGCTGCTGGCGGATGCCACCATTGGCATTCTGGTTCTTACGCGTCATTATTTTGATGACACGACCGCCGCACTGGTCATGGTTCTTGCCATCATGGCCACAGCATTGCTCTGGAAGAGCGGTCCCGCTCTATGGGCCTCAGTCATTTGTGTGATTTGTTTCAATTATTACTTTATTGTTCCGTATGGAACGCTCAATATTGATGCCCCCGAAGACGTAGTCGCCTTTATCGCGTTCGCGGCCATATCGATCATCATGGGCCAGCTTTCTGCCCGGGTTGAAGCTCGTGCTTTGCAAGCTGAGGCACGCCGGGTCGAGATCGAATCGCTTTATGACAAATTACGATTAGTCACGGAAGAAGCCGCTGAAGCTGAACTACTTCGCCGTAGTGAAAAATTGAAATCCGCTCTCTTGGATGCCGTTACCCACGATCTACGCACGCCGCTTACTTCGATCAAGGCGGCCGTCACTACCATGATCTCTGAACTTCCCCGGGAGGACGGCTATCAACTCGAGTTGCTTCAGGTCATAGATGAGGAATCAGACCGCCTCAACCGTTTCATACAAGAAATGATGGATCTTGCGCGTCTTGAGAGTGGCGGCTTGGATATGCGCCGCTCTGAGATCTCCATCTCTGAGATCGTCGAGACAGCGCTCGAACGGGCTGCTCCGCTTCTGGTGAATCATGAAGTCGATGTCGATCTGGATCCCGCGCTCCCTCACCTCACCGTGGACGCAGTCGCCTTTTCGCAGGTGCTCTATTCTCTGTTGGACAACGCTACCAAATACTCTCCGCCAGGTTCTCGCATTGTTGTCTCCGCATGCAGCCAGGATTCAACAATGCTGTTGTCGGTTCATGACCAGGGCCCCGGTATTCCGCGTGACTTGCGCGAAAAGGTCTTCGAGAAGTTCTTTCGCGCTCAGGCCACGGGAACAAGGCGCGCCGGATTCGGCTTAGGTCTGTCCATCGCCAAAGGCATTGTGGAAGCTCACTCGGGCAAGATCTGGGTCGAAGACTCAGCAGGAGGCGGCACATCGGTGGTAGTCTCAATACCGATCGGGCCCGCACTGGAACAGACAGCATGAACGAAGCAAGAGACAGGATTTTGGTGGTAGACGACGAACCACAGATCGGCAAGGTGGTACGCCGGGCGCTGGAATCGCGCGGTTTCGATGTTCGCGTTGCGCCGGATGGTGAAAGCGCTTTGGATCAGTTCCGCTCCTGGCAGCCGCAGCTTGTCATCTCAGACCTCGCCATGCCTAATGTGGATGGCCTTACACTTTGTACCCGCATCCGCAAATCTTCCGCTGTTCCTATCATCGTTCTCTCCGTCAAAGGCGAAGAGAAGACCAAGGTGGAAGCTTTGGACGCCGGCGCCGATGACTATGTCACCAAGCCGTTCGGCATGGACGAACTGTTGGCGCGCGTACGCGCGCTGCTTCGCCGCGTGGAAGCGGCCCCGCCGGCTTCTTCCGATGAAGACTTCGATTCAGGAGACTTCCAGGTTCGCCCTAGCCAGCACCGTATTCTTGTTCGCGGGCAGGAAGTCCACCTCACGCCCAAGGAATATGACCTTCTACTCTTTTTTATTGCTCACCGGGATCGCGTGCTCACGCACAAGACCATCCTCACCGCCATCTGGGGTCCGAACAGCGCCTCCCAGGGCGAATATCTGCGCGTGTTCGTGGGCCAATTGCGCAAGAAGATAGAGCCAAACCCCAACCGTCCGCAGTACCTGAAAACCGAACCTTGGATCGGATACCGCTTCCAGACCGGACTCTGAACCACTACTACTTCCTTACGCTTTTGTTACAGCACCTTTACCAATGATGTTTCTAAGCTGCTGTCATGCTGAAGATAGTCGCATTTCTATCCATATTGTTTTTCGCCACCGATTCTCGCGGACAGCAGCCATCCAACGAAGAACTTCTGAAAGAACTGGCCTCCATGCGAACGCGCATCGACCAACTGGAAGCGGAATTGAAAAAACGTGAGGCAGCGCCCGTGGCTCCCCTCCTCACTTCTGCCGACTCCGCTCCCCGATCGTCGTCGAGCGCTGCGCCCTTCGCGTTCGCTGACTGGACATGGCTCAACGGCAATCCGCGCACGAAGGAGGCGGCTTTCGATTCCACTTTTTTCACGCCTGAAGTCCGCGCCGACGTCGAATACACATATTCATTCAACCACCCGGCAGACAACACCATCGGCGGCTCCAGCGAGATCTTCCGTGCGAATGAATTTCAGGTGACGCAACTTGGCGTGGGCGGCGATTTCCATCTCGATAACGTTCGCGCGCGCTTAATGACGCAGTTTGGCATGTACTCGCAGACCACGCCGCGAAATGATGCCAGCACAGCTCGTGGACAGTGGAATCTCGCCAATGCCTATCGCTACCTGTCTGAAGCCTATGGCGGATATCACATCAACAAATTGCACGGCATCAATATCGACGCCGGAATATTCATGTCATATGTTGGCCTGTTCAGTTACTACAACTTCGATAACTGGGCCTATCAGCCGTCCTATGTCTCCTCCAATACGCCTTGGTATTTCAACGGTCTTCGCGTACAAGTCTTCCCCACCGAGAAACTGAAGGTTGAAGCTTGGCTGGTGAACGGCTGGCAATCGTATGGAAGATTCAATAAGCGTCCCGGAGTAGGAGCGCAAGTAATGTGGCGTCCGAATGGAAAATGGTCCATCGTTGGAAATCAATACGTCCTTGGGCGTGACACCCTTGGCGTGACAGGGCGAACCCGCTTCCATACAGATGACAGTATTCAATACAAGTATTACGACGATCCCGCGCGCACATTCGACAAGGCGGCCTTCAGTTTCACCTTTGACGCGGGTTGCGAATCCGGCGGCGGCGTGAGTTGCTTTGGTAACACTGCAGGCGGTCCGAAGCAAAGCTTCCTTGGCGCCATGTTCTATGACCGCCTTTGGTTTGACCATGATCGTTGGGCAGCCACGCTCGGTGGCGGAGCCATCAACAATCCCGGACGTTACCTCGTGCTGCTGCCTCCCATTAATGGCGCCACCGCGGCCTCTGGTACGGCCTACTTTACTGAAAACCCTGGCGATCCTTACAAAGCTTGGGATCTCTCGACGACACTCGATTTCATGCCCAGCCAGTACATCACTTTCCGCTGGGAGTATGACCATCGAGCAGCCAATGTTCCCTACTTTTCCGGTTCGGGCGGCGTGACGCCTCCAGGCGGCAATACCGGCGATCCTGGTTCACTGGCAGCGGGATTCACACCCGATCTGCGCAAACGGGAAAATCGCATAACTGGCGCGATTCTGGTGAAATTCTAGGGCCCGCGCCACACTACACACAATTTGCGAAGTCCTGACAACTCCTTTACGGAACTGCGCCCTAACATCCTCTTATGGGCGCACTTCTGCTTTATTGGCTAACGAAAGTATTGATCGGCTTATTTCTGCTCGGCCTGATAGGCTCCGCAGTGGTCGTGGTGATCACTTTTATTGAGGATGGCTTACTTCTATTGGAAGTGGACGAGGCAACGAATAAAACGCAGCCGGCCGAGTCCCAGAGCAGGCAGAAACAGGCACAGGAAGCCTTCTAGTCTGATTTAAGAGCAAAACAAAAGGGCACGGCGTAGGCCGTGCCCTTTGTTTGCAAAGATCGTTGTTATGCGATCTTGCGGCGAATAAACGAACCCATTCCGATCAAACCGCTGCCCAGCAAGAACAGGCCGGCCGGCTCAGGAGTGTAGATGATGTACTCCTGCGGGCTGGTGCTGCTCGCCAAGTCACTCGGCGTCACAATCTCAAAGAGGTCGGTGTTCACGGAGCTGTAGTTGGTGGCAACCTGCGCCGCTGCATACCAGCTGGCCGCACCTGCATCCCAACCGAGGCTGGTGTTGTTGACCAGTGCCTGGTCCAAGAGCGCCCAAGCAGCCACGTTGATGTCGCTGGCAGTGGGATCATTCTGGTTGGCCTGGAACTGCGAGAACAGCCAGAACAGCTGTTGGTAAACTGTCTGAACTGCAGGCAGCGTGGTCAAAGACGGAGTCGCGCCGAACGCACGCGTCGAAGCAAAATTCGCAGTGAGGTCCGCGTAGGTGAAAACGCGTCCTTGCCAGCTCTCTCCCACCGTGACTTCATGGGAGAAATCATCACACATCGCGGTGATCGGGTCTGAACCATTCACAGTGATGAAATAAGGTACGGTTGATACCCCAGCACTGTCTTTATTGTTGCCGATTCCGACCAAGGTGATGGTGTCTGCGAACGCGGAGGCACCCAACAACAGAGTGCCTAGGAGGATCGCGAGTAAAGCTTTATTTACTTTAGCCATTTTGTTTTATTCGCCTGTACAACGAGAATGTGGAATTCGTTGTCTTTAGTGCAAGTCTGCTGCCAAATCCAAACAAGTTCACAGGTAATTAAATCAATCAGTTAGGAACCTTGTTGATAAACATCGGACTACGATGTTGCAAAAGGTTGCGCTTTTGTGCGGGTTGATTTCGCATCGGGATTTGTCACTACCTGGCTTCGCCATTGCCGGCCTCGGCCGGTTTAGGCGGATAGTACCCTTTGCGGGCATAAACCTTGTATCCCTCGGGAAGCTCGTCTATTTTTATCTTTCTAAACTTGCCGTCCTGTTTTGGTTTACTGGATAGTAACCCAGGCTGTACTGCTGATGAAGCTCATCCGCGATCTGGTCCAATGCCGCCGACATTTGATTCGCCCCGTACACTTCCAGCATCCTGCCTCCGGTAGCCTCCGCCAGTTTTTTCAGCACCTGCTCCCCATGGTCATCTTTTTCGTAGATGTGCCTTACGTCGCAGTGGTCTATGTCCTCTCGTTCGCGCGGCGGATCATATATCTGCAACACATAAGCGATCACGTCATTCGCCAGCAAGACATCAAGCGCCTCTTCCAGCGTGGATTCGCTCTGAGAATCGCCTGATAACGCGACAACAACCACCGCCTTCCTTCCAATCTCATGTTTCAGATAGCGGTTGGTGCCCACGCGTAAGGCGTCGTATAAATGGGCTTCTCTCTTTTCGTTATAGGGCGTGCCCATAGGCCCGGTTCCTGGGCTGCCGCTCCGCGATCCCGGGACACTCCATGGAGGCGGGGCAGCGGCGCGCGGAGCGTTGGACGCGCCCAGCGCAGTGGCTTGGTCCCGGATCGCGTCCACGCTCTCTTTCAATGAGTCAATGTCCGCAGTCGGCAGCTGGACGGTCTCTACCCGCGACGCGTAGCTCAACACGAATCCCAGATCCTGAGGACGCACCACATGCTTCATAAAAAGATTAGCGGCATCCGCTTCAGCATTGAGGATCCACCGCATGTTCGTGCCTGTGTCCAGCATCATGCCTACGTTCAGGACCACGTCACTATGGTGCGCGAAAAATTTAATGGGCTGCTCTTTGCCGTCTTCGGAGACGCGGAAACGATCTTGCGGCAGGTCGCTGACCAAAGCTTTTTTCTTGTCGCGCACGGTGAAATAGACAGATACCAGGTTCACATCGCTGCGGATGGTAGTCTGGCCGTTGGCTTGTTGATCAGACGTCTGAGTGGAGGCTTGAGCTCGGGCGTGGATCAAGCCGAGCGGGCCGAGTAACAGCATTGCAAAGACAAACGTCTTGCGCATGACTGGCTCCTGACTTATGCGTCAACGCTTCGATTAAAGTCTGACACCGGCGCCGAGTCCAGTGAACTTTGGTGAAAGATTGTTGTGATTTGTATCGAAAAAGAATGGCTCCTCAGGTAGGACTCGAACCTACAACCCTTCGGTTAACAGCCGAATGCTCTGCCATTGAGCTACTGAGGAGTGTGGTAAAGCACAAGGCGTCCCTGGCAGGACGCCTTCATTTAATTTAACACGGTTCTGCTGGGGTTTCCACCCGTTCCCGTGGGTCAGGATCACGCCACGCCGCTGTACTGCAACAGTTTCCTCTTCAGCGCGTTGGACGGTGGCAGCTTCTTCATCAAGAAATCGCGCGCGGAAAGAATGTCTGCCCGCACCTCACTCTGCGTCCGTTCGGCGATCTCTGCGATCTCCGGGACTGTGAATCCCTCAATGGCAAACAGCACAAACGCCTCGCGGGCGGACGAACTGGTTCCATTCAACGAATCAGCCAACTGATCGATCGTCTCGTCTGACGCCGCGCGTTCTTCCGGATTTCCCTGCCGCTCATCCGCAATAACGTCTTGCTCGATCAACATCTCTCCCGGCTGGTGGAACTGGAGAAACGCTTCATCACTGCCGGTCACATTCTGTTCACCTGCCGGCTTCTCTAGCGGCACGCTTTCACCGTCGCCATCGCCTTCGGTCGCCATGCGGCGGATCGTTCGCAGTGTAAGCCTGAACAACCATCGTTCGAGTGGAAGTTTCTCCGGCCGTTCCTCTGTGCCAAGCGCCGAGACCACTACTTCGTCCAGCACCTCCGTCTCGGAAATGCGTCCGGAGGCAATATCGCCCTCAGCTTCCCTCATGCGCAACTCGCGCACTACATATCGCTCCAGCCTTTGCAAACGCGTGCTCAAATACTGGCGTATCTCGCGTTGCAATGGCGTTCCTTCTCCATCGAATGTCGCCGCAGTGATCTCGGTCATCGAGGGTGCTAAATTCCCGCCCGCAGCGGCGACTTTTTCATCGGGTGTAGCATGTCCGTTAGTTTTGCGCGCACTTCTCTTCTTCGGCGCGGACTCCCGCTCAATATTCTCCAGCGGCGCCAGTTCGCTTTTGTCATGCACCCACTTGTGCTCGTTGCGCAGCAATCCCTTGTGTTTGTTGACCTGGCTGATCAATTCAGCAAACGCTTTTTTAACCGCCGCCTGGGCATTGGTACCCGAATCTTCCGCGGAGAGCTGCCCCGTTGGCAGCCGCAAGTTCAATGACACCGAGCATCCCATCTTCGGCCCCGAACCGCAGTCCACCGTGCCGTGCAAATGCACCAGGTCAGGACTGAACACTTTCAGCCTGCGTTCCAGCTTCTCTACATGTTGTTGGATCTCGTGTTCTACGTCAGCGGACTTTGCGGCCTTATAGCTGAAGTGCAAGTTCATCTGTGCCTCACGATGGGAGTGGGTCCCGAAGGGCCAATGGACGAAGCCGTTACGCGGGATTTCTCTCCCGCCACTTACTTGCTGAATGCAATCTTACTCCTGCTGATTAAGACGCGCGGAGTGATATTTTGAGTTGTGCGATTTTTTCCGCTGCACTGGATTTGCAGCATAATCGGTTTCCCGTTCCCCGTTCCCCAAAAAAGTAAAAGCCTCTCAACACAAAGAACACAACGGACACCAAGAACACAAAATTAAAGATTGTGTCCTTCCTGTTCTTAGTATCTCTGTGCTGAAAGGCGTTTGACTTGGATTCTGACTTCTAGAAACGAGAAACGAAAAACTAGGAACTCGATCTAAACGTTGAGCGCCAGCGTCGCCCCGCCCCTGCTTACTGGGCGATACAACGTGTCCCGCTCCACGGGTTCCCTGCCGGCTTCGCGGATCAAACGCTCCAACTCACGTCGCGCCATGCCCTGGGGAGTGGTTGCGCCTGCGTCATGATAGATCTTTTCCTCAATGACCGTTCCGTCAAGGTCATCGGCGCCAAAGCGCAAGGCGATCTG
>JAICWB010000258.1 GCA_025935035.1 Terriglobales bacterium | reverse complement strand
TGCGCTCGATGTGCCGCAAAAACTGTGTGCCCAGGCCAGCGCCTTCATGGGCGCCTTCAATCAACCCAGGAATATCAGCCACAACGAAGCTGACTTCCTTGGAAGCCTCACCGACCAGCACGACTCCCAGGTTCGGCTGCAGCGTGGTAAATGGGTAATCGGCAATTTTTGGCCTTGCAGCGGAGATCCTGGAAATCAATGTAGATTTTCCAACATTTGGATATCCCACCAGGCCCACGTCGGCCAGCAGCTTCAATTCCAGCCGAAGGGTCCGTTCTTCGCCCGGCCGCCCGTCCTCGTGCTCACGCGGCGCCTGATGGGTAGACGTCTTGAACTGGGCATTGCCGCGGCCACCGCGGCCACCGCGAGCGATGACGACCCTCTCATCGGCATGTGAGAAGTCATGCACCTTTTCTCCAGACTCAGCGTCATAGACGATCGTTCCGACTGGAACTTTTAGCACCACGCCTTCGCCATCGCGTCCAGTCTTGTTTGAACCTTCGCCGTGGCGTCCACGCTCGGCTTTGTATTCAGGATTGAAGCGGAAGTGAACCAGCGTGTTGTGGCGCTCACTCGATTCCATTACCACGTCGCCGCCCTGCCCACCATCGCCACCGGAAGGGCCGCCGCGCGGGACAAACTTCTCCCTCCTGAAGGCGAGGCAACCGTTGCCGCCGTCTCCAGCTTTCACGCGAATTGTGGCCTCATCAATGAACATGGAACGAACTCTTAAGAGTATAGAGGACTAGGTTGAGTTACTTCGCCAGTGCGTTGCGTACTGCCGCCACCGTCCACCTGCTCTGCAGTTCTGGTTGGATCGTTTCCGCAATCGTGAACGCACGCTGCAGTGCTTGGTGGCCTTCGTCTTGACGCCCGGATTGCATGAGCAACAATCCCAGCCGGGCTTGGGGCTGGAGGGAGTTCGGTGCGAGTTGAACAGCCATTTGAGCTTCCGCCATTGCCTGATCCATGTGTCCGGCCTTCTCCTGTATCTGCGACTGAGTGAGATGATTCAGCGCCGAGGCCAGGGGAATATCGAAGTGACCATCGAAGACGAACACACCATGCTCAATCACTGCGGTGGGACGGAGCCGGGTGAACTGGTCATAAGGATTCAATTGATCCGGTCCGAACTCGTAGCCGGATAGAACTCCTGCGCTGATAAGAACGGGGCCATCGATGCTGGGTGGAACATCCATGGACTGCCGCAGCCACACGGACGCAATCGTCGTGAGCGGCTTACAGGGAACCCCGTAGTACTTCGGGTCTGTGACCACATCAGCAAAATACGCGAACCAGCAATTCTTCACGTGCCGACGATCGAGGTATTGGCTCACTGACCTCAGCTGCTGCCCCCAATCGACATTCGAATCGCTCAAGTACTTGTAAGTATTTGCCGGGCCGCCCCACAGTTCATTCGCATAAGCCATGTATACCGGGAACACTCGCAAGGATGAAAAAATTCCAAATGCGAGCACGACTGCCACCGCGTATGCCAGCTTGCGCTTCACTCTAATCAGTTCCGCGGCTCCCCATCCCGCAAGGACGATGAGGAATGGATACACCGGCAGAATGTGTCGTATACCGATGTTGAGCGTCGAAATCACCGCCACCAGGAAATAAAGGCACGCAGGAATGATCAGGAATGCCAGCTCCCGCCGGTATCGGGCGCCGCGAAAGGCTATAGCAAACGGCACGATGAGCAACAACAACAGCAACGATAGCGTCGATTTGATCAGAAATGCCGCCGGGAAATAGAACCACACGCCATGCGGATACACGTGACCGAAGATGTAGCTGTGGCTGAAGTCGGCCGTGAACCCGACATCGGCGAGCCCATATAAGTACGCTTCCGGCAGCAAATGCCAGCGTGCCGCCTCAACGATGAGTACTTTTTGCAGTTGATGGTCCAGGCGCCCGGCATAGGCAACGACGCGCGGGCCGGCATCAGCCCCTCCCTCAGGATGGAGTCGAAACCCGTACGAAGCCCACAGTATCGCGATGGCAATAACTGCCGCTGCAATTAGCGCCTGAAAAATACGCAGGGCTCCTGCACCTGACGCGATCTGCGCAGGTGCGTAGCGCCTTCTTAACCACACCTCTGCCGTCGCCACAACAATCAAGATCGGAAACACCAGGATGGCGGAGTGCTTGCTGGCCAGCGCGAGCCCCGCGGCGAGGCCCAATACGAGCAACCGCTTTGTGGACGGCTGCTTCACGTATCGATAAAACGCGTAAACCGTTGCCAGCAGCAAACAGGAGAAGCCGGTATCGGTAGTGACTTCCCATCCGTGCGCCAGGATGTTGGGTTCGAAAACAAGCAGCGTGAGTGCAATCAGGGCCGCAGTTTTGCCAAACATCTCTCGCGCTGTTGTCAGCACCAGCAGGGCGAGACCAATACAAAATAGCGACGCCGCCATCCGCGTGCGGAACAGAATCTGATCGGCATTGTTCGAGTACACAAACTGCGTCGCGCTGATGAAGTCCTCTTCTTTCGAGAACAGGTCTTTACGCTCCGGACCTTTCAAGCGCAAGGACAGAAGGGGCGCAGCCGCAACAAGTTTTACCAACGGCGGGTGCTCCGGGTTCATCGCGAAATCGCCGCGCGTCCAATAGCGATAGCCCGCAAAAATGTGGCAAGCTTCGTCCCAGGTCTGCGTCTCGCGTCGAATTGTCAATGTCAGTTCCAGCGCGAGGATGACGAGAAGAGAAGTTGCTACCGCGGAAAAAAGCTTCTGGCGGGTACTGTCCGAAAGTTTCACGGTCGAGAAGTGTACCTTATTGATGGACGAAAAGGCTCAAGATACGTGAGCCTGCAAGGCGGCCGCAGTGCTTGAAATCACAAATATCCGATTTTTTGCGAATGCTTCTTGATCGCGAGAATCGCGTCAAGACGATGAGACACTGGGGTGAAGAAAATTAGTTCTGCAAACGATGGTGTTCGACGGCCGGATGCCGCCCAAGATCTTAAACCTTTAACCGACGGGTCACAGACGAAGGCTCACAATCTGTCCCGCTATTTCACTTCGACAGGCTCGACCATCACGAACTTGCCCATTTGTCCGCGGTCTTTGAAGATGATTTTCCCAGTGATCTTGGCAAAAAGAGTGTCGTCTTTGCCGCGGCCGACATTGAGGCCGGGCTTCACGCGAGTTCCGCGCTGACGCACGATTATGGTGCCGCCGGGGACAATCTGGCCGCCGAAGGCTTTAAACCCAAGCCGCTGCGCGTTCGAGTCGCGCCCGTTTCGTGAACTACCCAATCCCTTTTTGTGTGCCATAAAACCCGCTCCTAAGATCTAACTCAAATCGCGATAACTTGAAATCTGTAACCTGAATACCGCATCGCACTACTTCTTCTTCGGCGTGCTCTTTTTAGCTGCCGTCTTCTTGGGAGCGGCCTTCTTCTTCGCAGAAGCCTTCGGCTTCGCAGTCTTTGCCTCTCCAGGCTCTGCCGTCGCGGCCTTCTTCACCTTGGGCTCTTTCTTCGGAAGTTCGGGGGCGCTGAACTTCTGGCCGTCGAATGCGATCTCGGTGATGCGCACAGCGGTGAACGGCTGCCGATGTCCCTGCAGCTTCTTGTACTGCTTCTTTTTCTTATAGTGGAAAACCAGAATCTTCTTGTTTCGGCCCTCGCCCATGACTTCGCCAGTCACCAACGCACCGGAACCCGGCTTCGCGATCTGGCCATCGCCGCCCGAGACTGCGAGCACATCATTGAACTCGACTTTTCCGTTGGCAGCGCTCTGTGTTTCAACTCGCAGTACGTCCCCGGGCGCCACCCGATACTGCTTGCCGCCGGCGCGAATAACCGCGTACATAAGAATGCCTCCATGTCCCAGGGCAGGGCGGACACACAATCAACGCTGAGCCCGAGGAGATCCTGAACTTGTGCTTGCTGTTTCCCGCCGATGCTTTCGGCAACCGCCGCGGAAGGCCTCAGAACGAGACCGAAGTACAGGCAAACTGAGTTATTTTAGCGTGATAGCAAGAATGAGGTCAAACATCGCGTATTGCGAGGTTGTGAGTCAAGGGGCGCGTGCCGCC
>JAICWB010000247.1 GCA_025935035.1 Terriglobales bacterium | reverse complement strand
CCATGCCGCGGCAGCGCGAATGTCTATCTGAAGCCAGTAGCGCATCCGGACGGATCGTTCGGACTGGATTCCAGCGGATCAGGTTGGGGACGGTCAGGGTTTTATCGCATCGTGAAAGCCGGGGCAGACACCTGGAGCGTGCGGAACTTCAAAACTCTGCACGAACTGTTTCACGTTTATGTAGATAATGAAAATGTTTTGCGGTGTGATCACAAGATAACCTTTGTTGGGCTCACGATTCTGCGATTGCACTACAAGATGACGCTGGCCGGAAAGTCCGCCGAGGGCGTGCCAGAGCGATCGAGTGCTGCGGCGGGCCTGTTATAGACCTCGGGTAGAAGGTGGCATCCGCTGAGGCCGACTCCGGTTTTAGCAGTCCTCTTTCAACTAGGGGCTTGCAATTACTCCCCTCTGTCATTCCGTGCGAAGTCGAGAAACCTGCTTTTCCCGTTTCGCAGGCAAACAGCAGGTCCCTCACGGCTGAAGCCGTTCGGAATGCCAGAGAGCGGGATTTCGTAGTTGTCCTATCCCAGGAGTTTTTCTACCACGCTGTAAGCCTCGCCCAGCGCGGCATCCAGGGCGCCGGGATCTTTGCCCCCGGCTTCGGCGAGGTCAGGACGGCCGCCACCTTTGCCACCGACTTTCTGGGCGACGGGGCCAATCACCTTGCCGGCCTGCACCCGGGAAGTCAGGTCCTTGGTCACGCCGACAATCAGCGCGACATTGCCGTCGGTGGCAGAGCCGAGCACGACTACACCAGAGCCAATCTTGTCACGAAGCTGATCGACGAGCGTGCGCATCTGTGAGCGCTCAAGATGATCGACGCGATGCGCGAGAACCTTTACCCCATGCACGTCTTTAATCTTGTCGCTGATGTTAGCGGTCGAAGATGATGCCTGCTTCATCCGCGCCTGGTCGAGCTCGCGCGCTAAACGCTTGATCTCGGCATCTTTCTTCTCGAGTTCGAGTTTTAGCGCTTCGGCAGGGGAGATCTCTTGCACCGGCGAGGGCGTATCTACATCACTTGAGCGTGCCCCATCCTTCCGCGCTTTTTGCGGAAGGGTGGGCTTGGCAAGGGTGGGAGAAACGAATGATGAAACGAAGTTCTGGAGTTCGTGGTCTCTACGGAAATGGTAGAGCGACCCTTCACCCGTCACCGCTTCCACGCGCCGCACGCCGGAAGAGACGCTGCCTTCCTTCAGGATTTTGATCAGCCCGATCTCGCCAGTGGCGCCCGTGTGCGTGCCGCCGCAGAGTTCGGTCGAGAAGTCGCCGATCTTGATCACGCGGACCTTGTCACCATACTTTTCGCCGAACAGCGCCATCGCGCCGTACTCGTTGATGGCCACATCGATGGGAACATCGTTGATGACTTCAACTCGCTCATTGCGGAGTACTTCTTTGTTGATCAGATCTTCGATGTCCTGCAATTCTTCGTCTTCGACGGCGGTGAAGTGCGAGAAGTCAAAGCGCAGATGATTGGGATTGACGAGTGATCCCGCTTGCTTCACGTGCTTGCCCAACACTTCGCGCAAGCCCGCATGGAGCAGGTGCGTAGCCGTGTGATTGCGCATGGTGGACTGGCGAATCGACGTGTCCACAACGGCATCGACTTTGTCGCCCACCCGAATCGGTTGTTTGGCGGTCACCTGGTGCGCGCGGACGCCTTGCACAGGGTAGTAACAGCCCTTGACATCGGCGACAACGGTGTTCATTTCATCGCTGTAGAGCGTGCCGCGGTCGCCAACCTGTCCGCCGGACTCGGCATAGAACGGCGTGTGGTCGAGGATTACCTCGCCTTCTTCGCCGGGCTTGAGTTCCTGCACGCCTTGTCCACTCTTGACGATGGCCAGCACTTCGCAGTTCTCAGAGCGCGTCTGCCGGTAGCCTTCGAAAGTAGATTTCGGGAGTTGCTGGTATGCAGGGTTGGCCGTCTGCTTGGCCGCACCTTTCCACGAGGCGCGGGCGCGCTCGCGCTGCTCAGACATGGCGCGGTCGAAACCGGCTTGATCGAATGTGAGTCCTTGATCTCGAGCAGCGTCCTGCATGAAATCTAACGGCATGCCGAAAGTGTCGTACAGCTTGAATGCTTCCTGTCCGCTGAACTGCCTGCTTTTGAATAGAGATTCGAGCTTCTCAAGTCCGATGTCCAGGGTATGAGCAAACCGCTCCTCCTCTGCCAACACGGCTTTGCTAACCCGGTCCACAGTCTCATTCAGCTCCGGATAAGCATCTTGCATCAGGTCACGAACGGCAAAGACCATTTGGTACAAAAATGGCTTCGTTTCTCCGAGCAAACGTCCATGCGTAATTGCTCGCCGAATGATTTTCCGAAGAACGTATCCGCGGCCCTCATTGGAGGGCAGCACACCGTCGGAAATCAGGAAGGTTGCAGCACGCGAGTGGTCGGCGATGACGCGCAGGGACGCGGCGGATTTGTGGCCAGCAGTATCCGTGGAGCGACGGGCGCTCTCGCCCGTCAAGGCCGTCGGGTTCCGCTCGGCCGGGACAGCCGAGGCGGATGTCCCTACGCGAGTATTCGTGAGTTCCGCCGCGCGCTTAATCAGCGGCACGAACAAATCCGTCTCGTAATTCGAGATCACGCCTTGCAGCACGGCCGTCACGCGCTCCAAGCCCATGCCGGTATCGATCGACGGTTTCGGCAGCGGGTTTAGCTTGCCGGTGGAATCCCGGTCGAATTGCATAAAGACCAAATTCCATATCTCGACGTACCGTCCGCAGTCACAGGGGAATTTGCAATCGGTGTGGCCCTGATCGGACGCAGCCGGACCCATGTCGTAATGAATCTCGCTGCAGGGGCCGCAGGGGCCGGTGTCGCCCATTTGCCAGAAGTTGTCCTTCAGCCCAGCCTCGAAGATGCGGCCCTTCGCGACTCCCTGCCCGAGCCACAGGTCGTGAGCTTCGGCATCACGGGGCACGCCGCCTTCGCCATCGAAAATCGTCACGTAAAGCTTGTCTTTCGAGATCCCGAACCACTCCGCAGCGGTGATCAGTTCCCATGCGTAGGCGATCGCGTCCTTCTTAAAGTAATCGCCGAAGGAGAAGTTACCCAACATCTCAAAAAACGTGTGGTGACGGTTGGTGAAGCCGACGTTTTCGAGGTCATTGTGCTTCCCACCTGCGCGCACGCATTTCTGCGACGTGGTGGCGCGGTTGTAGTCGCGCTTCTCCAAGCCGAGGAAAACGTCTTTGAACTGGTTCATCCCCGCGTTGGTGAAGAGCAGCGTGGGATCATTGTGCGGGACCAGCGACGACGAGTGCACCTCGCGGTGTCCCTTCTGGACGAAAAAGTCCAGGAACTTGCGGCGAATTTCAGAGCCGGTGAGCATGAAAGTTCATTCTAAATGACTGCCAAAATTGAATCATTGAATCATTGGAGGATTGAATCATTGAAGACAGTGGCTAGTGATTAGTGGCCAGTGGCCAGAAGGGCCGCACGCGGCGGATTGTCGTTCCTGAGCGAAACCAGAAGTTAACTACTCACTGCTCACTGCTCACTGCTCACTGCAACACAACTCCTCCCGTTGTCGCACCCGGTCTCGAAATGATTCAATGATCCGATGATTGAATGATTCAATTCTTCCGGAGGTCTCATGCCCTGCAATCCAGATACCCTGCGACAAGTGCCGCTGTTCGCGCTCCTCGATGACGAAGAAACCGCGGTGCTGTCCAAAGAAGTAGAGGTGAAGCATTTCGCGCCGCGGCAGCGCATTTACAAGATCGGAGAGCCCGGCGGCAAAGCATACGTACTTGTGTCAGGATCAGTGCGGCTCACCACCATCGACGAAGACCATCAGGAAGTTGTCGTGGACCAACCAGCGCGCGGCGAGTTCTTCGGCTTCGCGTCGATGCTGGAGGGCACGTCACATCAGACAACTGCCATCGCAGAAGAAGAAGTCGTCTGCATCGAAGTGGACCGGCATGACATCGAAATCCTGCTGCAACGCAAACCGATGGCCGGTATGGACATGCTATCGGTGCTGGGGAAGCAGTTCCACGGCTCGCAAAAATTGATTCGTGTGCGCGCGGCGCGCAACCCCAATCAGGTGATCGAAGAAGAAGAAACTGTCGGCGAACGCGTTGCGGACACGGTGGCATCTTTTGGTGGTTCCTGGACTTTCATCATCACGTTCGTGGTGGTGCTGGCCACGTATTCTCTTGTCAGCAGCTTAATGGGCAAACATTCGTGGGACCCGTACCCGTTTATTTTGCTGAACCTGTTCCTGTCGATGCTGGCAGCCATCCAGGCGCCGATCATCATGATGAGCCAGAACCGCCAAGACAAAAAAGATCGTCTGCGCAGCGAGTTGGACTTCGAGGTGAACCGGCGGGCAGAGACGGAGATTCAAGGTCTGGCGCGGAAGATGAATCTGCTAAGCGACAAGATTGCCGATGTGGAGGACCT
>JAICWB010000354.1 GCA_025935035.1 Terriglobales bacterium | reverse complement strand
CTCCGTGGTAGATTTATCAACTGCTAAACCCATGGCCTCAACCACGCTTCCAACTTTTTCCAAGGTCACATCCGCGCAAAAGCGTACGCTCATCGCCGCTGCGCTGGGATGGGGGCTTGATGGCTTTGATGTGCTGCTCTACAGCAACATCCAGGTCAAGGTCATGCAGTCACTGCAGATTTTTCCCAGTGATCCGCACTATAAAGCGATTTCAGGCCTGCCCAACGCTTTCATGCTGCTGGCTTCCGGCATTGGCGGCGTGCTCTTTGGTTTTTTCGCCGACCGCATCGGCCGCACGAAAGCCCTGATGCTGAGCATTTTGACGTATTCGCTGTGTTCGCTCGGCTCAGGCATCTCCACTTCATTTGTCGCGCTCATTTTTTTCCGCTTCGTCCTGGGGCTGGGCATGGGCGGCGAGTGGAACACCGGCGCGACTCTGGTAGCGGAAACGTGGCCCACTAACTTGCGTGCGCGCGCCATTGCCATTGTGCAGAGCGCATGGGCCTGGGGCCTGGCCGCCGCGGCACTGGTAACGTGGGCCGTGCTGGATTGGCTGCACCTGAACTGGCGTGCGGTCTTTTTTGTGGGCGTAATTCCTGCGCTGGTAACGCTGTGGATCAGGAAGAGCGTTCCTGAATCTGAGATGTGGAAGCAGCAGCGGGATCAAGTTAAGCAGCAAGCAACTCCGTTTTCTGAGCTGTTCTCTCCGGCTTTGCGGAAGCACACGGTCTTTCTGCTGTTGATGAATATCTTCGGACTGTTTGCGTGGTGGGGACTCTTCAGTTGGATGCCACCTTACCTGACACTTCCTGTTGATCGCGGTGGCCGCGGCTTTAGCCTGATGAATATGGCGTGGCTCCTCATGACGCTCAACCTGGCCGGCATGTTTCCGGGATATCTCTGTTACGGCTGGGTGGCGGACAAGCTGGGCCGCAAATCGTCACTGATTCTCTACACGCTGTGCGCAGCGGCCCTGATTCCGCTGTACGCGATGGCGCGCCAGCAATGGCTCATCCTGGTCGTGGGGGTATTCGTCGGCTTTTTTGGCACTGGCTTTTTCGCGGGTTCAGGGATCATTGGCAGCGAGCTGTTCCCTACGCGCGTTCGCGCCCGCGCGCTGGGCTTTACATACAATGGCGCGCGAGCTTTAAGCTGCGCAGCGCCTTACACGATTGGAGCAATGGGCGACAAGTACGGTCTGGGAGCAGCATTTTTACTGTGCGCCGCTGCGTTTGTCCTGACGGCGATTATGGCGTGGCAGCTGCCGGAGACGCGGGGAAAAGATCTTGAATAGTTTCTTCTGAAATCCCGAGCGCAGTGAGGGAGCCCTATCACCAAAAACATCGGATCGCCATAACGTTTAGTTAATCATTACGAAAAGACGCTGCAAGCGAATGTTCCACGCCTTAACGCTTCCAATCTGATAGGTCACCTCTCTACGGTTGGGGACTACGGAATAACTTCTGTCGGCATTGCCGCATTCTTCTTAGGCCTGCGATTCGCCTGCAGAATCTTCTTGCG
>JAICWB010000201.1 GCA_025935035.1 Terriglobales bacterium | reverse complement strand
GGTGTAGCGCCCGATTCCAGGAAGACTGCGGAGTGCTGCTGACGTTCGCGGAAATTCTCCGGCATGTTCTTTGACGACAACCTTCGCGGCGGCATGAAGATTCCTCGCGCGCCGGTAGTAACCAAGGCCGCTCCACACCGCCAGCACTGACGCCTCTTTTGCCGCAGCTAGTTTCTGCACCGTGGGGAAGCGCATCAGGAACCGCTCATAGCGCTCGAGCACGGCCGCGACTCGCGTCTGCTGCAGCATGATCTCCGACAGCCAGATCTTGTAGGGATCTTTCGTCCGCCGCCATGGAAGATCGCGCCGATTGGCGTAATACCACTTCAGCAACACTGCGCGGAAAGTTTCAACATTGTGGATGCGCGTAGGGACAGCCGCCCTCGGCTGTCCAGACAAGCGAAGCTTGGCAGGGCGCGTCACGGATGATATTCTACTTTGTTTGTTCAGATCGGCGTCTCAAAACAAAACCAAAACCTTTAACACAGAGAACACAGAGGTTCACAGAGGAGATGCCACAGAGGTATTGCATCCCGGATATATTCAGGTGCGTGGACTCGAGGCTCACCCTGAACGTGACCCGCCTCTGATTTCAGGTTTGCCTCTGTGACGTTCCTGGTGAAACTCAGTGTCCCCTGCGGTCAAGGTTTTCGCGTAGCCGCCCCACGTCTAAGTACCCGATTCGTCAATAGTCTTGCCCCTCCTGCCCGCGAATTCGCGCCTTTCCACAGAGGAATTTCCTACAATCAGGTGTTCACGTTTCCAGGAAGAACTCTGCTTTAAGAAAGAGAAATCATGAAAAAGCTTGTACTGGCTCTCGTAGTGCTCGGACTCGCCGCCACCTCCTTCGCCGCTGACGAAATGGACAACAAGGCCGCAGACCGAGTGAAAGCCGCCGCCACCGTCCTGGAAGAAATTCAGTCCGCCCCCGACACCGGCATTCCCGACGAAGTGATGGGCTCGGCCGAGTGCGTTGCCGTTGTTCCATCCATGCTGAAAGCCGGATTCGTTTTTGGCGCCCGCTATGGCCGTGGCGTCGCCAGCTGCCGCACCGCGAAGGGCTGGAGCGATCCTGCGTTCTTCACCATTCAAGGCGGCAGCTTTGGATTGCAGATTGGCGGGCAAGCGGTTGATCTCGTCATGCTGGTCATGAACCAGAAGGGTATGGACAACCTGCTGCACAGCAAATTCAAGCTGGGCGCGGACGCCAGTGTTGCCGCCGGCCCGGTGGGCCGTCATGCCGCCGCCGATACCGACTGGAAGATGCGCGCGCAGGTGCTCAGTTATTCCCGCGCCCGCGGCGTGTTTGCCGGACTGGAGCTAAACGGCGCGCTGGTGAAAGTGGACCGCGAGAGCACGCTTGAGTTCTACGGCAAAATGCAGCCGTTTGACACGACGCTGCAGACTGCGAACAATCCCCAGGCCGCGTTGCCCTTCCTCAACGACCTGGCGAAGTGGGCGAAGATCGCGAGTAAGTAAGGCCGTCTTTGGTCCTTGGCTGTTGGTCCTTGGTCGTTTCGCGCTGACCGCAATGAAAGCAGCCGGACGGCGACGCTGTAAAGAATTGAACCGCAGAGTACGCTGAGACATTTAGAGCTCTTTGCGTTCTTTGCGGTTTATCTTTTCCTGGCATCTCTAAATTGCTTCTGACTTCTCCGCGATCTCGGCGTACTCTGCGGTTAATTCTTGCCTTGGTCTTAGTTTGCCAACGACCAAGGACCGTTCTTAGCCTGCCCTGAGCAGAGCGCAGGGACCGACGACATTTTTGCGTTTGACACCCCCGTTTTCGGCCTGCTAGCCTTCGCCTTCCTTTGCGCTACCGACTCGAATACGCGCTGGCGTGGGTTCTCATCAAGCTTGTCGGCGCATTGCCGAGGCCGTTGGCCCGCGCTGCCGCCATCTCCATCGCCTGGATCGTTTACTTTCTTCACGGGAAACTGCGGCGCGTGGGCATGCGCAATCTCGAACTCGCTTTTCCTGAGAAGTCCCGCGCAGAACGCAAGAAGATCCTCCATGGCGTCTTCACCTCGCTCGGACGCCACGTGGCCGAAGTGTGCCTCTTCCCGCGATACACGCGCGAGAACGTCAGCAAGACGGTCGTTTATGAGGGATTCGAGAACTACGAGCGCGCGCTGGCTCGCGGCAAAGGAGTGCTGTTTCTCACGGGACACCTAGGCGCGTGGGAGCTTTCCGCCTTCGCCCACTCTATCTACGGCCACCCGCTGAACGTGGTCATGCGCCCGCTCGACAATCCTTATCTCGACCGGCTCACGCGCCGCTACCGCACCATGCACGGCAATAAAGCCGTCGACAAGGATTTCGCCCGCGGCCTTATCGCTGCCATGCGCAACGGCGAAACCGTCGGCGTCCTCATGGACACCAACATGATTGTTCAGCAGGGCGTCTTCGTGGACTTCTTCGGCCACGCCGCCTGCACCGCGAGTGGGGTGGCGCGAGTCGCGCTGAAGACCGATGCCGCCGTGGTCCCGGGATTCACCATCTGGGACCCAGGCCTGCAGAAATATCGTCTGCGCTTCGATCCCGGGGTGAAGTTAGTGCGGACCAAAGACCGCGAAGCCGACATCATTGCGAATACTCAGCTGTTTACAAACATTCTCGAAGACTACATCCGCCGCTATCCCGATCAGTGGCTGTGGGTCCACCGCAGGTGGAAGACCAGGCCTGCGGGAGAGAAGGGGCTGTACTGACCAATGTGCAATCAGCTACAGGTCTCAAATTGCGGCTGCGGTGTCTAATCAAATGTGTGTGCGTTGTTCTTTCTTCTGTACGCGGGGGTGCTGTCAACCCCACAGATCTCTCACGGACCTGGAGTCCCGGCCGGTAAAGTGTCAGGCATGGGACATTCGGCCCCAAACTGGGTTGCCGCGTTATCGCAAGACTCGCACTTTCATAAGACTCTGGAAAACCAGTTTGTGATCGTATGGCAGGTTAGGGTGAAGCCTGGCGACAGCACGCTTCTAGATCGTCACGAAACTGACTTCCTCGAGATTGTGATCGAATCAGGCACGGTATCGATGGCTGACGAAAGGGGGCGAATTACTCCCTTGCGTCTCGCGCCTGGGGCGCGATTAATTCGCGGAGGGTTTGCAGCACGGTTGAAAAACACAGACAAGAGCGCCCCATTGCATGCGGTGTTCGTCGAATTCCGCTCTCCGCTTGGCTCCCAGGCGTGCGGACCTGAAGCGGAGATTCTGTGCCCTGCTGGCGGTGACATTGGCGGTGCGCTGCTCCATCACGAAATCGGGATCGTAAAAACCGGTCATTTTTGTGCACGCCGGTTCCTTATGAATGTGACCGTGCACGCACCTGTCCTACTCATAGCCATCCGGCCAGCGAGAGTCATCGCTTCAGACAGCCCTGCTGCTAGCGGGTTGTTGAAAGCTGGCCAGGCAACTTGGCTTCCCACAGGAGAGCAGTCCGTGCAAGCGCCATCTCCCTCAGCTTCAATTGATCTCGTAGGAGTTGAATTCGGAGAGCCAAGAAACTAACGATACCGATTGCGGAGGGCAATTCATCAGAACCATTCACTCCTGTACGCCACCCACCAACTGACAGCTGCGATGGGGAAGCGTCGCCGCATGGGCGGTGGCTGCAGGTGGAAGAGCGGCCCCTTCAGGGCCGCGTTTAAGCTCCCTCCTGATCCGCCGTTCTAGGCCCAGCCGGAGCTGAAGCTCGCGAGGTTCCAACTGAAGCAAGCGATACTTAGAGTTACCCTCATCGATGCATGCCTATGCACAACAGACTTTTAGAGTTCGTCAACCACTGGCCTGCTACTCTTGTTCGGCAGCATCTAACCCCTGAAGCATGCCCGCGCACTCCACCTCGCTATTGCTGGTTTGTTGCTCGATTCTAGCAAGCATTTTGCAGGCTCAGAAGGGCCAAACGACGGCAGAGAAGAATCCCTACACCGTGCAGAGCAACGTAGATCTCGTTCTTGTGCCTGTCGTAGTTAGAGATCGCGAAGGTAGATTGGTCGGTGATCTAACCGAGCAGGATTTTCAGATATTCGACAACAATAAGCGCCAAGTCATTTCAGGGTTCATGCTCGCTTCGGTTGGGCCGCAACCTATCCCACGGAAGACGATCGAGGGTAGACCCCAAATCCCTACAACTTCGCCAAGACGTTTTGTAATTCTTCTCTTCGATGATCTCCATGTCACTTTCAGTGATCTTGCTCGTTCAAAAGAGGCCGCGAAACGCGTACTGGCTGAGCTAAATGGAAGCGACTTGAGTGCCGTCATCTCGCTCTCAGGTTCGGTGAACAGCGGAATAACAGCAGACCAAGTGACGTTACTAGCGGCTCTGGCGAAAATTCGGCCACAAACCGTGTTTCAGAAGACTGGAACCGACTGCCCCGACATGGATTATTACCAAGCGGAGTTGATCGTCAATGAGCACGACTCGGTCGCTTTGCAAGCGGCAACCGAAGACGTACTCAACTGCAATCCTAGCCTTGATAATCCTGGCATCGCGGAAAGGCTTGCAGAACATGCGGCGGAGCGCGTGTTCGCACTTGGGGAACAAGATAACCGTGTTTCCTTTGCATCGTTGCGGGACGCAGTGAAGAGAACTGCCGCGCTTCCCGGTCTGAGTACTCTCATCCTGATATCGCCTGGTTTCTCCACCGTTACAGCGCAAGCCAAGCACGAAGAGTCACAGCTGATCGACAACGCCGCGATCTCCAACGTAACGATCAACACACTCGACGCGCGCGGTCTCTATACGACAGAAGTAAACGCTAGTGATCGAGGTGCTACATCGACACGAACCAACCAGCTCAAATCTGAATATCTGAGGTCTTCCATGACGCAGGGAGAGAACATTATGGCTGAGCTGGCCGATGGGACTGGCGGTACGTTCGTTCATAACACGAACGACCTTTCAGGAGGACTCAAATCCCTGAGTTCGCCACCGCAATATCTGTACGTGTTGGAATTCCATTCAAGGGATCTTAAGCACAACAATACCTATCATCGCCTTAAGGTCAGGGTCACTAGAAAAGGCGTGCGCGTACAGGCACGAAAAGGCTACTTCGCGTCAAAGTTACCCAAGGCGAAGAGTCGCTAGACGTGGCTATGTCTAATGGCAGGTCAGAGTCGATAACACTCAAAACCACTCGTTTCTCCGCCACCCACTAATGACAATCGCGATGGGGATCGTGGCTGCGAGCGTGCCACTACATCGACTTAGCAATAGCGATCACTTCTCGTGAACAATCTCCAAAATCTTCTTCGCAAGTGCATCGGTTCCGTTCCATTGACTTAGATTGGCCATCACCGCGACCGCGATCCCGCTGTCCGGCGCTAACAATAGTTCAGTTGAGGATCCCGGGTCCCGGCCGGTGTGCAGCAACAGCCGCTCGCCCCACGCCGATGATCCAACAAACATTCCCATCCCG
>JAICWB010000129.1 GCA_025935035.1 Terriglobales bacterium | reverse complement strand
GACGGCAGCACGCCGGATTCCGAAGCCTACAGCTCCATCTTCTTCCAGAACGCCAACAACTCCGTGCGCGTGAATGATGAGTTTATGAACGCCTACGAGCGTGACGGCGAGTTCAGCACGAAAGCGATCCGCGACGGCCGCCCCATCAACACCTTCCGCGCTCGCGACATCATGACCAAGATCGCCGAAGCCACGTGGCAGTGCGGCGACCCCGGCATGCAGTATGACACCACCATCAATCGGTGGCACACGTCAAAGAACACGGCGCGCATCAACGCATCGAACCCGTGCTCTGAGTACATGTTCCTTGATGATTCCGCCTGCAACCTGGCCAGCCTGAACCTGATGAAGTTCGCGCCCAACGGCCAGTTCGATATCGAGGCCTACAAGCACGCGGTGGACATCACCATCACCGCGCAAGAGATCCTCGTGGATAACTCCGGCTACCCCACCGAAGCCATCGCGCGCAACTCGCATGACTATCGTCCGCTCGGACTCGGCTATGCCAACCTCGGCGCGCTGTTGATGGCTGCCGGCCTGCCGTATGACTCTGACGCTGGACGCGCCTACGCCGCCACGCTCACCGCCATCATGTGCGGCGAAGCATATCTGCAATCGGCACGCATCGCCGAGCAGTGCCCGCATCTCGCGCCCGCCACGCCGCTCACGCAGAGCAATGAACAGCCCGGCGGCGCGTGCCCCGGCTTCTATGTGAACCGCGAGCCGTTCCTTGACGTCATCCGCATGCATCGCGCCAGCGTCAACAACATCACCGCGGAGTCAACCAATGGAACGCCAGTCGCCTCGCAGATCAACACGCTTATCGAAGCCAGCAAGCAGGCATGGGACGCAGCCCTCGCTCACGGCGAGCGCTTCGGCTATCGCAACTCGCAGATGACGGTCCTCGCTCCCACCGGCACCATCGGCTTCATGATGGATTGCGACACCACCGGCATTGAGCCTGATCTCGCGCTGGTGAAATACAAGAAGCTGGTCGGCGGCGGCATGATCAAGATCGTGAACAACACCGTGCCCACGGCGCTCTTCAAGCTCGGGTACTCTGACGATCAATGCAACGCCATCGTCAGCTACATTGACGCCACCGGAACCATCGAAGGCGCGCCCGGCATCAAGGACGAAGACCTCGCCGTCTTCGACTGCAGCTTCAAACCCGCCAAAGGCACGCGCAGCATCCACTATCTCGGCCACATCAAGATGATGGCCGCCGCGCAGCCCTTCATTTCCGGCGCTATCAGCAAGACGGTGAACCTGCCCAACAACGCCAACGTGCAAGACATCGCAGACGCCTACGCTGAATCCTGGCGCCTCGGCCTCAAGGCAGTCGCCATCTATCGTGACGGCTCCAAGGGCGGACAGCCGCTGAACGTCTCCTCGTCTGACGGCAAGTCGGCCAAGAAGATTGAAGTCGGTTCCGGTACCGCCGGCGTCTCGCCGGCTGTTGGTGCAGGCGTCCCGCCTGCACCCTCGGCTGAACAATCGAGGAAAGAACTCGAAGCCGCAGTAGCCGCCGCTCTGGCCCAGGATCAAGACGCAGCACCCCGTGCCATACGCCATCGCCTGCCCGCTGAGCGCGCCAGCATCACGCACAAGTTCTCCATCGGCGGACACGAAGGCTACATCAACGTCGGCCTCTACAAGAACGGACAGCCCGGCGAACTCTTCATCCGCATGGCCAAAGAAGGTTCCACGGTCAGCGGCCTCATGGATTGCTTCGCCACCGCGGTCAGCATCGCCCTGCAACACGGCGTGCCCCTCCGCCTGCTCTGCGAAAAATTCAGCCACACCCGCTTCGAGCCCAGCGGATGGACCCAGAACGCCGACCTCGGCTTCGCCAAGTCCATCATGGATTACATCTTCCGCTGGCTCCAACTCCGCTTCCTCACCAACGAACAACAGTCACTCTTCCAGGGCCTGCTCAAGCCCAAGTCCGATCTGTACGTAGGACCCGCGGACGCAGCCGACCCGAACTTGACTGGTAGTGTCGCTTCCCCAGACCAGCTTTCCTTAAGGACGACTCCTCCACAAGAAGGAATAGCTCCTGAGCCTTCTCGTGAAACGCGCAACGTGCAACGTGCAACTCCGGACTATGCCTCTCAACTAGAAACTAGAAACGAGAAACTAGAAACTACGCACCACCACGCAGCCGACGCCCTCAAAGGCCTCGTCGAAATGGGAGACTCCCCAAGCTGCTCCACCTGCGGCGCCATCATGACCCGTAATGGTAGCTGCTACCGCTGCATGGAATGTGGCTCAACGAGTGGGTGCTCATAAAGGTGGGAGAGCGGCGGCTTAAGCCCCGCGTCAAGAAGCCACCCAAAATTCCTCCGCACCCGAGGGCTTAAGCCCTCGGGTGCGTTTTGTTTTGGCCGATTCCCTATTGCAGCGTTATAAAACATGCGCCCCCCAATGCCCGAACAAGTCCAGTGCGATGTCCACGGGCGGGTGGCCTACACATCGCATAACCACGACAGAGGGTGGCCCATACATTCGCAAAGCGAATGTGTGGGAACGAGACAGACCGCAAAACGTCTTTGACTTTCGACAAACTAGAAACTAGAAACGAGAAACTAGAAACTGGGCCGCTGCCCCACCCTTTCGCATAACCCAACAACTTCCGTGCCCCACCCTTATCGCACGTTTTTGTTCGTGTGCGATAGGGTGGGAACGATGAACGTGGCCACGCCGATTCTCCCAAGAACGGCCCTTCCGTCAGAACGCGTAAACTACCCACACCGTGACCCGACGCTGGCAACTCGGCCTGCTGTTCCTGATCGTCGTGGTCATTGCATTCACAGCCGCCAAACTCCGCTATCCCGGACGCGTCTCCACCATCCTGCCCGCCTCCAGTTGCGACGCCTCACTCTGGCAGCACACTTATCAGAGCCAGCGGCTACCTATCATCACGCCATGCACCGCCGTCGAGGGCCGCGTGGTCTCCGTGCATTTCAATGACGATGCCGATGTGCATCTTGAACTCGTCCCCGACGACCGCCGTGTGCTGAACCTCACGAATGCCACTCACATGCATGGGAACCTGGTCGCGGAGATCGTCTGCGAACATCAACCAAAAGATGTGCCTGACTCGCAAAACGCTTGCATCGGATTCCGCTCATCCGTGCAACTGCCCAAAGCCGGCGACCGCGTCCGCATCACCGGCGCCTATGTCACCGACCGTGACAACGGATGGCCAGAGATCCATCCCATCTCCCGCATCGACCTCCTACACTGAGGAGGGTGGCGTGTGCCCCCGCGCGAACGTCTGGCTCTCATTGTCCTTGTTCAGGAACAAGCTTTTCCGTCTTTATTGCGCAACTTACTGCATACGGCCAAGCTTAGTGCCCTTGCAAGACGTTGATTCTATGGGTGAGCGAGAATGGAGCTAAAGGTGCTGGGAATACTAGAGTTTACAAATCAGCGCGAGCTGTTGCGTTGCTGCGGCCCTAGTTAGAACAGTGGAGGCGGTATGAAAGATCAACGGCTCAGCCGTATTGTTTTGCGTGGCATAGTTCTTATTGCAGTCTTAGTGATGTCTTCAGCGCTGTGGGCTGACACCATCCTCCTCCAATTCCTCCCGCCTCCGGCCGCGAACTTTGGGTTGGGTGCGACGCTAACCGTTACGCCCGGTGCAGAACCCAGCCAGGTGGACGTCGGAGATTTCGAGGCTGGTATATTCGCCAGCAGCAATGCCGTTTGGTACAACGCGGGTCATACTGAGACCGGATTTGTACACCTCACAGACGTGAATGGAGTTCATTTGCAGGTTACCGATTCTAACGGAAACGTCTTTGATTACTCCTTCTACTCTATTGGGTTCACCGCTCCAGGCAGCAATGTCATAGTTAACGAGATTAACGTACAAACCGTTTTCAGTTCGGACACGCTCGCTGCCAGCTTCCTAATAAGGAATACCACCGGCTCCCTGGGCACTTGCGATCAGTTCACCGATTCAGTCGGACATACTGGCGTCGGCGGAGAATGCTTCGCTTATGCCGATGGCCAGGTCCACGATCTCGGACTATTCACTGGCGTGGATAACCTTGAGATTCAGACTCCCGCTCCCGACGCCTCTGTCCCCGAACCGAGTAGTCTCTTGCTGCTAGGCACCGGCCTTGCGAGCGGTCTAGCTGGATTGCGCCGCAAACGCGTTACAACAAACTAGAAACCGGCTGGCGGCCCCCAAAGCACAACCCGACAGCGGTGCCCATAGATTCGCAAAGCGAATGTGTGGGAATGAGACAAGGCGCAAACCCGTCTTTGATTCCTATTAGTCCGCTGACTCTGCGCCGCAAACCCGGCAGAACGTGCTTCATTCATAGGCCGCGACTACAACCCCATGTCAGCTGGCGAGGACACCCTGAATCGGATCTTGCTGTTTGAACAAGCTTTTCGTCTTTATTGCGCAACTTACTGCATACGGCCAAGCTAAGTGCCCTTGCAAGACGTTGATTCTATTGGTGAGCGAGATGGAGCTAAAGGTGCTGGCAATACTAGAGTTTACAAATCAGCGCGAGCTGTTGCGTTGCTGCGGCCCTAGTTAGAACAGTGGAGGCGGTATGAAAGATCAACGGCTCAGCCGTATTGTTTTGCGTGGCATAGTTCTTATTGCAGTCTTAATGATGTCTTCAGCGCTGTGGGCAGACACCGTCCTGGCCCAATTCCCGCCGCCTGGGTCGACCACTGGCATGACCGTAACCGTTACCCCGGGTGTGGATCCCTCGCAAGTGTCAGCAGTTCGGAACGGAATACAAGAACTGCAGATTAACGGCAATGCCGCTTGGATTGCGGCGGGTAGCCCTGAAATTGGATTAGTGTTCCTCGCAGACATAAATGGAATACATACGGCATCTATCGATCCTATCGGAAACATCACTGATCGTTCCGATTACACTGTCGGGTTCACGGCTCCGGGCAGCAATGACATAACTTACGCGCTGGAAGTACAAGTCATTTCTAGTTCAGATACGGGCTTTTTTGGCTTTACGATACGGGCCGTTGGCGGCGGTGTCGGTTTTGGCAGTTGTGATCAGTTCATTGATTCAGCCGGGAATAACGGCCAAGGCGGAGAATGCTTCGCTTTTGCCGATGGCCAGGTCCACGATCTGGGACTGATCACCGGCGTGGATAACCTTGAGATTCAGACTCCCGCTCCCGACGCCTCTGTCCCCGAACCGAGCAGTCTCTTGCTGCTAGGCACCGGCCTTGCGAGCGGTCTAGCTGGATTGCGCCGCAAACGCGTTACAACAAACTAGAAACCGGCTGGCGGCCCACACACCGCACCGCCCCGACAGAGGGTGGCCCATAGATTCGCATAGCGAATCTGTGGGAACGATGCTCGACGCCTTCTTACTTCTCGCTCACATACTTATTAGCTAGTTCCATGAATGCCCTCCACTGCTCTTCGGAGAATTCCTTCTTTGGATAGATATAGACCACGGCTCCGACCTGTAGGACTAAAGATTTGCGGAGTTCTTTTCTCGACTGGAAAGCGTTCCACTTAAAATCTTGCTGAGAATCTTCGAAATGTTGTTTGATCCCGTCTTCGTCGATTGTCAATTCCACCCGCGGAATACCTTTCGGATAAGACGCTCGATAGATGTAATTCCCCAGACGCTTACCCGTCGTCATGAGCGGATAAGTGATCATCAATACGCCGGCCAAGATCGACCATAAGACCAAAAGCACAATAGCCGGGTCGGCTTCCATCGAGGGCGCAGCTCCGCATGTAGTTTGTGACGCTTGCAATGAAAAGAGAATTAATACCAAGCCAACCAAGCCTGCGCCCCACCGAGTTATGAACTGGCGCACTGATTGCAGCTCGGTCTTGTAGTACTCCAGATACTCATCGAATTCAAGCGTGTAACCCAGGTTGATTGTCTGCACGGAACCTCCGCTGAGACAATATAAATTGTCTCGCAACTTCCGTGCCCCATCCTTATCGCCGCGTTCTTGCTGGTGCGTGCGGAGTGAGCGCCGGATTGCGCGAACAAAGCACGAGGCGGAGTCGCTTGCGACGGAGCCTGGAATAAACGCCGCGGCGATAGGGTGGGAACCAGACAGATTGCGAAACGGGTTCTTGATTCTTCTAGAAACTAGAAACCGAATTTTCCCGCACCCTCTTGACTCAACTCCTCATCTACTGCTATTACTGAGATATCAGTCTTTTAATGTATATAACTATTTGTTATATTGAGATTTTGACAATCGATGGCCCGTAACTGCAAACAATGGAAGCGAAGAGATGATGATGTAACCCGTTAAGAATCAATACTTTGATACTTAACATCCATATTTTCCAATACTTTAGGCAATGGAGTATGGCTTAAACCCCGCCGATTGAATACTTTACGAAAAAGTATGGGGGGGGGGTACTCAAAGCATGTTTTCGATTCTCTGATTCGTTTAACTAGACACCGACGGCCACAAGGCTACGGCAGGAGCTCTTTGAAAATTTAGCGCGGGATAAGAAGTCCCGCCGGGGTGCCACATCCTAACCCTCTTTTGGTTAGGGTGGGGTAATTCAGTCTTGTCTCGATAACTTCGAATCCACCGCCCACCGTCCCGCCCCATAAGCGGCGATCATCAGCAGCCCGCCCATGATCCCGACGTTCTTCAGGAACTGGGTCTGCATCCCGCCGCGGGACATCTCGCTCGTCACCGACCAAAAGTTGTGCAGCATCACGCTCACCGCGCCGAGGTAAAGACACATAACAAAAGCCGCGATACGCGCCTGCCATCCCACCAGCAGACACAGCACGCCGACCGCCTCGATCACCAGCGCAATGCCCAGCAGCGCGGGGATCGTCGCCGGATTCATCCCGCGCGACGCCATGTATTGCGCCTGCCCTTGCCATCCCAGCATCTTGCCGAACGCGCCCTGCACAAAGATCGCACAAATGAACACCCGCGCCAAGAGTGGGAATAATCCATCAGAAATTGTGGAAGGCAACAGCGGCTTATGGTTTGCCATAGCCGCTTAGACTTCCGATGCGGCGGCCCGTGAGCCAATAGATTTCAAATTTTGGCGATCAGAAATCGTCGCAATCACAAATGTTTCTAAGCCGCCTGCTCCGCCGACTCTTCGATCGCATAGGCGATCAGCTTGGCAAAGAGCTGGTTCCGCTCAATGTCATAGCTGGTCGGCGAGTGGACTTTCTTGAAGTGGCAGGCCAGCGAGCCGTGGACGCGGCCACCGTGCCCGATGACCGGAACTGAGAAGCAAGCGCGCACTGGTGTGCTCCAAGCGGCTTTGTATTCGGTATCGCTGCGCAGGTCACGCGCGATGATCGGCTTTTGCTCCTGGACGGCGCGTCCGCAGGTCATCACGCCCAGAGGCAATTCGCGCACACATTCGATGGTCGCTTGCGGCAGACCGTGGTAGAAGGCATTGTGCAGATGGGACCCGCTGCCGTCGAGAAGCCATATGCCGGCAGCATCGGCTTGAGCAGCCTTTTGTGCCAGCTGGACAAGGTCAGGCACGATACGTGGGAGGGACATACTCACAACCTCGTTGGCCGCTCATTTTGCCATACTCGGAAATCGCGTTTCAACTGCAACAAAAATGCCGCCCCGAAAGGCGGCATGTTGAGAAAGGGTTTGTTTAGCGAGCGAGGCGCTTGCGGAAGGTTCCCGCAGCCGTCAGCAAGCCAGAGCCCATCAGGATCAGCGTTCCCGGTTCCGGAGTCGGATTCTGCGAACCCGCGCCGACCAGCGGAGCCACATCATCAATGTTGTTATAGCCGCTAAAGAACTGGATGTAATCAGGGTTGTTGATGTCGCCGCTGATGGCATAGGAGATGAACGTGATTCCGTTG
>JAICWB010000028.1 GCA_025935035.1 Terriglobales bacterium | reverse complement strand
TATGCTGGGCATTGAAAAGCTGCTGAAGAAGCAGCTTTCGGGCGCCGAGCGCCTGCGCATCGCAGCAGAAGTGGGCTCAGATCTGCCACTGTTTCTGATCGGCGGCGCGGTCCTGGGTATCGGTCGCGGCGAGCAGGTCTTCCCCTTGCCCGACCTTCCTCCGATATATGTGGTTGTAGCCGCACCGGATATCGGCGTTTCCACGCCAAGAGCCTTCGCCGCATGGGATGGGTTTTTCCATGAAAACCCACCTGCGAAAAACGCGCAGGTGGGGCACCCATCATTGACGGTTTCCGGCCAAACCGTTAAACTAAATGAGTTCAGTACACAGATTTATGAGTGGCTGAACGGGAGTTTTTCCCCAGTTGCATCCGGTGTTTCCGCAAAGGGCGGGAACCGGGCCGAGGCACCGCTTCTCGACCTTGTCCGTACCGGGATTGAAAATGACTTTGAACGAGTCGTCTTTACTCAATTCCCAGACTTACGTGACATCAAGCGAGCGCTAGAACGCGAGGGCTCCAGGTACGCGTCTCTCTCGGGCTCCGGATCAACGGTGTATGGGTTGTTCAGCACGAAAGCTGGCGCTGCGAAAGCGGCCAGCAGGCTGGGCAAAGATGGGATTCCCGCGCAAGCGACGGAGATATTGAGTCGCGCAGAATATTGGAAGCAGCTAGTGGCAAAGTGATCGAGAGCGCGAGGTTTTTCGAGAAACGAAAAACGAGAAACCAGAAACGGTTCTTGGGCGATCGACTAATGGTAGGTCAAGTGCCTTTGACGCACTTTGTCTAGGTTCGAATCCTAGTCGCCCAGCCAAGTTCAGAAGTAGGCAGTAGCAGTAGAAAGTGCAGTCGGTGACATTTGTTCAGTAACTCGTCAAAAGCGGCCAGACAAGCGGCCGTCAGAATAAACCCAAACTTGTAGAAAAAAAGCTCAAGGAGACGGGGACATGGCGACTACGGCAACTGACAAAGTGCAACAACCGCACGGCGACGATAAGAAAGGTCAGCAGAGCCAACCGGACGCGAAAGCGGCGCAGCACAAGCCGCAACGCCAACGGCAGGATGACAAGCTGAAGATCTTCTGCGGTACGGCGAATGAGCCGTTGACCGAAGAGATATGTCAGTTCCTGGGGATACAGCGCGGACAGGCGCACATGACCCGGTTCTCTGACGGCGAAGTTTATCTCCAGATTTTGGAGAACGTTCGCGGAGCAGACGTTTTTGTGGTGCAGCCCACCTGTTATCCGGTGGACCAGCACTTGATGGAGTTGTTGCTGATGATCGACGCGTTGAAGCGCGCGTCAGCACGGCGGATCACCACGGTGATCCCGTACTTTGGATATGCGCGGCAAGACCGAAAGGACAAGCCGCGAGTGGCGATATCGGCGAAGTTGGTGGCAGATCTTTTGACCACCGCCGGGGCGCACAGGGCTTTAGTAGTAGATCTGCATGCGCCGCAGATCCAGGGGTACTTCAACATCCCGGTGGACCATCTGTTCGCGTCGCCGGTGCTGGTGGATTACTTCCGCAAGATGGCATTGCCGAACCTGACGGTGGTATCGCCGGATGCGGGTGGCGTGGAACGCGCAAGGTTCGTGGCGAAGAAGATGGACGCGGCGCTGGCCATCGTGGATAAGCGGCGCACGGACATGAACACCACGGAAGTGATGAACGTGATCGGTGATGTGCAGGGCAGGACGTGCTTAATCATCGATGACATCATCGACACGGCGGGCACCACGGTGAAAACGGCCGACGCGTTGAAAGAGGCTGGAGCAGTAGCGGTGTATGCGTGCGCAAGCCACGCGGTATTGAGTGGGCCGGCCATCGAGAGGATCTCGAAGTCGGTGATCGAACAAGTGGTGGTGACCAACACCATCCCGGCGAGCGCAGCAACGAAGGGCGAGCCGAAGATAAAAGTTTTGTCTATCGCGGGACTGGTGGCGCGTGCCATCCAGTCGATCCACGAAGAGACGTCTGTAAGCACATTGTTTTTGTAAGAGTTCGCAATGGGTTAAAAGCTGCCGCGAGCAGACAGATTTGAGAGGGCACGGCTTTGGCCGTGCCGCAGGAAGCAACAATATTTCTCTGGGGCTTTAGCCCCTGAGGTAATGAAGGAAGCAGAAAAATGATTTCCAACGAGACAGTAGAAGCACAACCGAGAGCGGCAGAATCGCGCGGCAAGAATGAAGCGCGACGCGTGCGCGTGACCGGCAGCATCCCGGCCATCGTCTATGGCGCGAAGAAAGATTCCATGGCCATCACCGTGAATCCGAAGCAGATCACCAAGATCCTTGCGTCAGACACCGGTCACAACACCATCTTTGACCTGCAGCTCAACGGCGGCAAAGAAAAGGTCATGATAGTGGACTGGCAGTATGACCCCATCAAGAGCCGCCTGCTGCACATCGACATGAAACGCATTGATATGGCCAAGGCCATCCGCGTCTCCGTGCCGATCGAACTGGTGGGTGAATCGGCCGGCGTGAAGCAGCAGGGCGGCATCATGGACCAGATCTTGCGCGAAGTCGAGATCGAATGTCTGCCTTCTGACATTCCCAGCCACATTGATGTGGACGTGAGCCAACTCGTGTTCGGCGAGGTCATCCGCGTGAAAGACCTGCCGCATGGCGGCAAGCTGAAGTTCGTGACCGATGAAGACCAGGCTGTGGCGCACATCACCACAGTGAAGGAAGAAGTGGTGGCCACTCCGGAAGCGGCGGCTGCGGATGCAACGGCTGCGCCGGCCGAGCCGGAAGTCATCAAAAAGGGCAAGCAGGAGGCCGAGGAAGGCGCTGCTCCTCCGGCCCCGGCTGGCAAGAAGTAGCGGACGCGAAGCTGCGTGAAACTGATTGTGGGTTTAGGCAATCCGGGACCGCAGTACGAGTTCACGCCGCATAACGCGGGCTTTCTGGCCATCGACCGTCTGGCTGAGCGGGCGAAGGTCACAGTCAGCAACCGGCACTGCAAGGCGGTAACGGGCCGCGCAGTGATCGGAGGGGAACCGGTCCTGCTGGCAAAGCCAGAGACGTTCATGAACTTGAGCGGTGGGTCCGTTCGGGAGTTGTGGGCGAAGTACGGCGAGCCGGAAGGGTTGAGTGTAAGCCGTGACCTGGTTGTGGTGTATGACGAGTTGGATTTTCCGCTCGGCACCATCCGCATCAGGGAGCGTGGAAGTTCAGCAGGACATAACGGGATCGAATCCGTAATGTCCGCGATGGGAACGGACGAGATCTTGAGGGTGAGGATCGGCATTGCTCCGGACCATCCGGTAAGTAACGGAGCAGATTTTGTGCTGACTCCGTGGAAGAAAAGAGAATTGACGGTGATGGACGAGGTACTCGACCGAGCCGCCGAAGCAGTAGAAACGATATTGACCGAAGGCACGGCGGCGGCGATGAACAAGTTCAATCGCAAAGCTGAGACAGCGGGCGGCGAGTAAAAGCGCGGCAGCTAGAAAAAAGTTTTAGGAAGGTAAAAAGATGCAATCGACACTACGTGTTTATGAAGTGATGTTCATCGTGCGCCCTGATATGGCGGACGAGGACCTCGACAAACTGATCTCAACGCTGGAAGGCAATGCCACGCACGCCGGTGCGGCTATCAAGAATACTGAGCGCATGGGCAAGCGCCGCCTGGCTTACATGGTTCGCGGCTTCGCCGACGGCAATTACATACTGATGACCCTTGAGGCTGACGGCAAAGCCATCCACGAAGTGGAGCGCCGCCTCCGCGTCTCAGAACCGGTGATCAAGTTCATCACCGTGCGCGTGGATGAGACGCAGAAGCGCGTGGACAAGCTCGCGAAACTTCGTGCCAGCAAAGTGAAGCGCAGCGCGACCGAAGCAGCGGCCGCGGCGCAAGCGCCGGCGCCAGTTGCGGAAGCTCCAGCGTCTGAAGCTGCTCCGGAAGCTCCGGCGAGCGCATAGGAACATTTTTGATTGCCATGATTTGGTGAGCGCCCGTAAGGCGTACAACCCGGGAGGGCAGTCAGGCACGGCTTCAGCCGTGCCGATGAGTCAAAAAATTTTGAAGGGGCTTTGGCCCCTGTGGGTTCAAAGGAACAGGAGAAAAGAAATGGCTGATGAAGTGGTAAGGCCGGCATCAACAGGCAGCGAGCGCCCCAGCGGCGGATACCAGGGCGGCGGCGGATATCAACGCCGCGAAGGCAGTGGACCCCGTCCCGGCGGACGTCCGTCGGGCGGACCCGGCGGTGGCCGTGAAGGTGGGCGCAAATTCTTTCGCCGCAAGAAGGTTTGCAAATTCTGTGTCGAGAAGATCGACGCTATCAATTACAAAGACGTGCGCCTGCTCGGCCAGTTCGTGGCGGAGAAGGGCAAGATCGTGCCCCGCCGTTTGACCGGCGTCTGTACGCCGCACCAGCGCCGCGTCTCGGCCGCCATCAAGCAGGCGCGGAACATCGCGTTGTTGCCGTTCGCTTCACGCGGCTAAACATTACACGTATGGCGCAGCCGTCCTCGGCTGTGCAGCCGCGCGCAACGCGGCGACTAAATATTTAGAACTTTGGAGTCACGACAATGGAAGTCATCCTGAAAGAAGATGTAGCAAAGCTGGGCTCAGCGGGCGACGTAGTGAAAGTCGCCGAGGGCTACGGCCGCAATTTCCTTCTGCCGCGCAAGCTGGCCATTGAAGCCAGCAAAGCCAACAAGACCGTCATCGAGCAGATGAAGGCCTCGGCCGCGCGCAAATCGGCCAGCGAAAAAGCCGGCGCGGAAGAACTCGCCAAGAAATTCGACAACGTCTCGCTCGAATTCACGCGCAGAGTCGGCGAGAAAGACCACCTCTTCGGTTCCGTCACTTCGGCTGACATCGCCGATCAGTTGGAGAAGCAGGGCTTTGACATCGACCGCCGCAAGATCCAGCTCGACGAGCCGCTGAAGAGCCTGGGCGAATACGACGTGCCCATCCGCCTGCACAAAGACGTGACCGCGCGCTTCAAGGTCGTGGTTAAGAAGGAAGAAGAATAGATTCTCCCTTATCCGTTTGTTTAAGAAAGGCCGCTCATCGAGCGGCCCTTTTTTGCGTTCGGTCAGGCTACTCCCTAACCTGATAAGTAACTATGCGAACGGTTCCTCGGAATGCGATAGTTCTACAGTTAATTGTAGGCCGAAGCCGATTAGTTTCCAGTTTATGAGATTCGGGAGTACTGTCGCTAATGTTTTCAATCAGTTAGCGATAGTTATGGCGGAATCCAAGTTGCTTCAATAATGATTGGAATTTTGGGAGGAAGTCTTATGACAAGGACAAGAAGTTGGTCGATCATTCTTCTGACTTTTGCTCTTTCGTGTATGACGGCATATGCGCAGGTTACTGCGAATGCTTCGATACGCGGAAGCGTTTTAGATAGTACTGGCGCCGCAGTGGTGGGAGCGGACGTAACCGTTTCCAACTCCGCGACCGGTTTCGCACGCACCGTGAAGACTGGCAATGACGGTTCGTACGTGGTGGAACCGATTCCCGCCGGCGTTTACGCTGTGAAGGTCGCGAGCGCAGGTTTTGCGACCGTGAACGCTGCGAAGGTGGAAACGCTCGTTGGCAGCACAACCACTCAGAACTTTACCGTCAAGGCGGGCGCTACTTCAGAGACCGTAGAGGTCACCAGCGAAGCGCCGCTCGTTGACCAGACAAAGACGGACGTGAGCCAAAACATCACGCCGACGGAAGTTCAAGAACTTCCGATGATCGGCCGCGACGTGGCGAACCTCGCGTACCTTGCTCCCGGCGTGAAAGCCGCCGATTCATACGATCCCACGAAATCACGCATGGCCATCCTTTCAGTAAACGGGCAGAACGGCCGCAATGTGAACGTTACCGTGAACGGCATCGACAACAAAGACAATACGGTAGGCGGACCTGTGATGCAGCTTCCGCTGGAGGCCGTGCAGGAGTTCGCTATCTCTACTCAGCGCTTCTCCGCCGCCAATGGCCGCTCAGAAGGCGCTGCCATCAACATGATCACCAAGTCAGGAACGAACCTTTATCACGGGTCATTGTTCGGTTATTTCCGCGATCAGGCTTTCAATGCGGACCAAAAGCTTACTGACGGAACGACCGCCAATCCTCCGTACTCTCGCCAGCAATTCGGCGGCAGCATCGGTGGGCCCTTCGTAAAAGATAAGCTCTTCGGCTTCTTCGCCTACGAAAGACTGCGTGAGGGCACCAGCCTCACAGAAAATCCGACGGCATTGTCAGAACTGACGCTGGCCACGCCCATCGGCGCCCAGCCTGCCGCCGTGATCCCCACTCCGTTCTACGAGAACCGTTACAACGGGCGCGCGGACTGGAAGATCAATGATGCAAACTCCGCATACTTCAGCGTTTCGCTCCAGGCCAACAATGGATTGAACGATCAATCGGACGGCACGGGCGACCTCACGAACGGCAACTTCACCGTCAACCACATGCAAGTCGCAAACCTGACTTTGAACTCGTTACTGTCAAACACGCTGGTCAACCAGTTCACGGTGGGAACGCAGTACTGGAACAACCTGATCGCCAGCAACATCTCGGCGCCGCTGGTCACGTTCCCGGGCGCTTCCTTCGGGACCAATACCAACGTGCCGCAACAGTCATTCCAGCGTAAGTATCAATTCAAAGACGACATCTCTAAGACCTGGCACAATCACACCTTCAAGACAGGGGCGGATTACATCTGGGAGCCGACTTTAGGCGGATTCTTTGAATTCAGCTCGACACTAGAGATCGACTTCGCAGACACGCCGCAGTGCATCCTGCAGGGCGTTGGATGCAACAACGGAATCACGTATCCGCAGGGCTTCGCTACACCGGGAGCCGTCGCATCCATGGGAATCGCAAATGGAGACCCAACCACAACTGTCCCTGGCGGAACTAAGCAATTCGGCATTTACTTCCAGGACGATTGGAAAGTGAATCGCCGTTTGACGGTGAACCTGGGTATCCGTTGGGACAAGGACTTCAACATGGTAGGCGGCTCGGCAGTTCATAACAGCGCCACCTACAAGGAACTGGCGGCGTTGAATAGCCCTATCAGCAATCCATTCATCACGCCTCCGAACGATGACAATCGTGACGTAAGCCCGCGTATCGGCTTTGCCTATGATATGAGCGGCAGCGGCAAGCATATGTTGCGGGGCGGATTCGGGCTTTACTACGGAGATATATTCCAGAACATCCCGATATTCATGGAGCAGCTGAGCAATCCCACCATCTTCCAGCAAAGCTTGAGCTTGAGCTCGCCGTCCGACGTTGTGCCGGGCACGGGTAAGACTCTTGCCACGTGGCGCTATGGTGTGGATCCTCTACCGACCATTCCAGGACCATCTTCCACCCTCAATCCGGGCAGCGTGGGTCGCATCATCGATCCCAACTATCGGAACCCTGTCAGCGAAGAATTCAACATCGGTTATAGCTGGGCAGTTTCAAACAGTGGCGTCTTCGAGACCGAATACGTACACACGCTGGGATTGCATGAGAACAAGACCATCAACATCGACCAGAAGCTGCCGACCATCGCAGGTTGCACTGCTGCGGGGTCGAATCCTTGCGGCCTGACGCGTCCGCTGGACGCCGCATTTGCGGCAACTGGTTTGCCGCAACTGGTCAGTGTTCGCGATGAGCAGTCGATCGGTCGTTCACGCTACGATGGTTTGAACTTCAGCTATCGCCAGAGAATGACGCATCACTTCTCACTCAACACCAACTACACGTTGGCGTGGGCCAAGTCATACGACGGCGGCGGCGGTTCCTTCCGCAATTATCCGCGGTTGCCGATATCTCCCTTCGCCTCCTACGAATATGGTTACTCGCCGAATGATGAACGCAGTCACGTCACCATCAGCGGGATATTCGATCTGCCTTGGGGATTCCAGCTCTCACCCATCCTGCAGTTCGGTTCGGCACGGCCTTACAACGTGACCAACTCCAGCAATACGCTGAACACCGGGGGGGGCACCGGCATCGCCGTCGTGGTGCCGAACTCGGCGCCTACCAACTTCCTGGCTTTCGCGGGAGACAATCCGGGAGCACAGAAATGCTTCTACACTCAACAATGCACGATCGCTCAGTATGATCCGTTGCGCGGCGATCCGTTCTTTGAACTGGACACCCGCTTGGCCAAGAACATCAAACTGGGTGAGAGGGTGAACCTGCAATTGCTGGCGCAGGCCTTCAACCTCACCAACCGTGCGAACTATGGCAACAACTTCCAGGGTGATATCTCTTCGCCTGACTTCGGTAAGCCGATCGGATTCATCAACCCGACCAGCACCAACACGCCGAGGTCGGTCACCGGGGAGTTTGGTTTCCGCCTTTCGTTCTAAACTGATCGACTCTGGTCAAGGGACGCGCTTCGGCGCGTCCCTTTTTTTCTCGCCCGATTTGCAATTCTTTGAGACGTTCTGGTACATTCGTCGTCTACTTGTAAAGACAGACATCGTGAACTCACGCAAAACCAATCCGCAGATCGTTACCACCGCTAAGGTGAACGCACCCGTCTGCGCGACGACCATGGCCATGTGTATGTGTATGTGCTGCCCCTGTGAGCGGAATGGAGACCTGTCTACCTAGCCTCATCTAGATAAACAAGAGATTTCCAAAGGCCGCTCAACTTGAGCGGCCTTTTTCTTTTTGCCGCCAAAAATCCAACGAAGTTCAAACGAAAAGGAGAAGTAGAGATGTCACCCGCAAACGCTGTGAGAAAACCCATCGCCATCTATTACGAACATCCCGAGTGGTTCAGGCCTCTCTTCGCGGAACTGGAACGCCGCAATACCCCGCACGTACTGATCGATGCACGCCGACACCGCTATGACGCGGGCGAACTGAACAGCGACGCGCAATATTCGCTCGTGTTCAATCGCATGAGTCCTTCCGCGTACACGCGGGGCAACGGACATGGCATTTTCTACACCCTCAACTACCTCGCCCATCTCGAGCGAAATGGCACACGCGTAGTCAACGGTTATCGCGCCTTCCAGCACGAGACTTCCAAAGCGCTGCAGGTCGAAGTCTTGCGATCCCTGGGGCTTCCGTATCCGAAGTCGCGCGTGATCAATCATCCAGAACAGGCGCTGAGCGCTGCGGTGGGATTGCGTTATCCCATTGTGGTGAAGCCGAACATCGGCGGCAGCGGCACCGGCGTGGTCCGCTTCAATGACGCGAAGGAGCTGGCCAACGCGGTGCGCGATAAGAAGATCGATCTTGGCATTGACAGCACCGGCCTGGTGCAGGAGTTCATCCCCGCTAAGGGCAACTTCATCACGCGGGTGGAAGTGCTGGGCGGCAAGTATCTGTACGCCATCAAGGTCCACCTCACCGGCGACACCTTCAACCTCTGCCCCGGCGACATCTGTCAGGACACCACGGGAGCCGAACTTACGCGCACTATTTGCGCTGTTGATGCGCCCAAGAACGGCCTCAAGGTCGAAGGCTACACGCCGCCACAAGAGGTGATTGATGCCGTCGAGAAGATATCTGCCGAGACCGGCATCGAAGTCGGCGGAATCGAATACATCATCGACGAGCGCGATGGCCATCTCTACTACTACGACATCAACGCCCTCTCCAACTTTGTTGCCGATGGCCCGAAGGTGGTGGGCTTCGATCCTTTCGTCAAACTTGCCGACTACCTCGAGCAGGAAGCCTTCGCGCAACAGGAGAAACAAGAGAAGGGAGCCGCAGCATGAGATACGGATACTGGCTCCCTGTCTTTGGCGGATGGCTGCGCAACGTGCAGGACGAGAACATGGCGGCAACATGGGAATACGTCAGCCACCTCGCGCGGCGCAGTGAGGAGATCGGCTTTGACCTCACGCTGATCGCGGAACTCAACTTGAATGACATCAAGGGCGAACGCGCGCCTTCACTGGATGCTTGGTCCACCGCCGCGGCCCTGGCCGCGGTCACGCGCAAGCTGGAGCTGATGGTCGCTGTGCGTCCTACGTTCCATTTGCCCGCGTTGCTGGCGAAACAGGCGGCGAACATCGATCACATCAGTAATGGGCGCGTATCGCTGAACGTTGTTTCATCATGGTGGGCCGAAGAAGCCAGGCAGTACGGCGTCCATTTTGACCAGCATGACGACCGCTACGCGCGCACCGCCGAGTGGCTGGCTGTGGTGAAAGGCGTTTGGCAGGAGGAGCAGTTCAGCTTTAAAGGCAAGTATTACAACGTGGACAACACTCTGCTGCAGCCGAAGCCGGTCTCGCGGCCGCATCCGGTCATCTATGCCGGAGGTGAATCGCCCACTGCGAAAGAGCTGATCTCTTCGCAATGTGACGCGTACGTGATGCATGGCGACCCGCCGGAGAACGTCCGCAAGAAGATCGCAGACCTCAGCGAACGCCGGGCAAAACACGGGCTGCCGCCGATGAAGTTCGGCGTTGCCGGATATGTTGTGTTGCGTGACACGCGCGAAGAAGCAGAGCGCGAAGTGCAACGCATCACGGACGTGAGCCAATCCGCCGCCGGATACAACAACTACCAGCAGTGGCTGAACGGCACGCAGCTCGAGCAGAAGGTCTCGCTCGAGGATTACTCCGTCTCCAACCGAGGCCTGCGCTCAGGATTGGTCGGCACGCCGGAATGCATCGCTGAGCGCATAGCAGAATTCGAAGATGCGGGAGTCGATCTGCTGTTGCTGCAGTTCAGCCCGCAGTTGGAAGAGATGGAACGCTTCGCGGAACAGGTGGTCCGACCGAATGCCGCGAAGAGTCCCAGTCTTTCGCCAGACCGGATTGCGACCAGGGTGGGGCACTCTGTCGCGGTTTGAGCGAAAGACAAGCACGGCGGCCTTCGGCTAAGATGTTTCACGCTTTGCCGGAGGCCGACCATGCCGAAGTACGTTATCGAGCGCGAGATACCCAACGCAGGAAAACTGACTCCTCAGGAACTGACTGGCATATCGCAGAAGTCTTGCGGCGTGCTCAAGAACATGGGGCCGCAGATCCAGTGGGTGCATAGTTACGTGACTGACAACAAGATCTATTGCGTCTATATCGCCCCAGATGAGGCCTCCGTCCGCAAGCACGCCGCCGAGGGTGGATTCCCCGCGAACAAGGTTTCCGAGGTCCGCTCGGTGATTGACCCTACCACCGCCGAGGCCTGATGCAGAGCGTATGAATCGCGTTCATTTAGGCGCCCCATCCGTCCCATCAATCGCCCTGCCGCGGCTATAATCGTTGCTTACGAACAGCCTTCCAGCGCGTCTATTTCCTCGTAGCAAGTTGAAGGAAACAAACGTGAAGCCAGGAGCAGCGGGCTTGAATGTAAACGCGTTCAGCTCGGCGGCCGGAACGAAGGCGAGTCAAAAACCGAGCCCCCGAAAAGGGGAAGGCAAGGCGTCTATTTCGACCCGCGTTGACGATACCGATCTCATACGCCAGGCGCAGCGCGGAGACCGCGCCGCGTTTGAGACACTCGTGCGTCAATACGATCAGGCAGTGCTCAAGCTCGCCTATCACTTGACGCGCTCTGAGCAAGACGCGCAGGACATCTATCAGGAAGCGTTCCTGAAGGCCTACCGTCATGTCGGCAACTTTCGCTTCGAGTGTTCCTTTTACACGTGGATCTACCGCATCGTAACGAACTTGTGCCTTGACCATCTGCGACGCAAGCAGACGCGGCGCGAAGATTCGCCGGTAGTAACGGATTCGAGCGGTGACGAGTTTGACCTGCTCAGCAACGTCGCCGATGACCGCTCGGGCGCGAGTCCGGAAAAAGACCTGATGCGCCGCGAGTTGGGCAAACGCATCGGCATGGCATTGAACAAGTTGACCGCGCGCGAGCGCATGGTCTTTGAGTTGAAGCACTATCAAGGATTAAAACTGCGGACCATCGGTGAGATGTTGAACACCACCGAAGAGACCGCGAAGAACACCCTCTTTCGCGCCACGCAAAAGCTGCGTGCTTCGCTGGCGCCGATGAGGCAGCAACACTAAGCAACACGGAACGAGGCAACACCATGAAATGTGAATCGGTACAAAACAACCTTAACCTTTACGTCTATGACGAGCTTCCTGATGACGCTCGCCATGAAGTAGAGAACCATCTTGCCGGCTGCGCCACTTGCGCGGAAGAAGCCAAGAGCATGCGCATGTTCCTGAGTGCGCTGACCACGGCGAAGCCGGAAGATCCGTCTGCCAATCTGCTGGCTGCTTCGCGGATGAAGTTGCAAGAAGCGCTCGAATCCGCGGAGCAACAGCGCGGATGGCAGCGCTTCACTGTGGACATCGCCGGCTGGATGAACCAATTGCGGTTCTCTCCCGCGCTGGCTGTGATGCTGATAATGATCGGATTCGGCGGCGGGATTCTAGCAACATTTAAGACCACTGCGACAACTGACACTGCAAAAACCACTCCTTCCGATAGCGCGGCTCAATCAGCTCAGATCGCCTCCATCAGCGGCATCACGCAAGACCCCTCTAACAACAGCGTGCAGATCAAATACAACAAGCTGGTGCCGGGCGAAGCGCAGGGTTCGCTGAACGATCCCCAGATCCAACAACTACTTCTCTACGCCGCGCGCAGTAATTACAATTCCGGCGTCCGGTTGGATTCGATCGACGCATTGACGCAGAAGCCGGCCGAAGACGCGCAAGTTCGCGAGGCTCTGATCTACGCCTTACGTTATGACAAGAATCCCGGAGTGCGCCTGAAGGCGCTTGCCGGTTTGAAGCCATATGTGAAATCAGACGTCCGCGTGCGAGACGTGATGCTTGAGGCCCTGCTTCGCGATGCCAATGAAGGCGTGCGTGCAGAGGCCATCCGCGCGCTCCATCCGGTGAAAGCTGACAGTAGCGTGCGTGCGACGCTGGCCACACTGGCAGAGAAAGACTCGAACACTTATATTCGCAATGAATCGCGGCGCGTGTTGGCATCATTGCCGGAGATCGAATAGAAGTTGATGAAGAAAGCAGTCCAATCCGGTTGTTTCGCGCTTCTGATACTGGCCACCAGCTTGACCGCCGTGGCGCAGCAAAAACAGGTACGCTTCTATCGCGAAGGCGCCACTTGGGTGGAAGAGACGAAAGGCTCTATTCCTGCCGCGCACACCTTCAGTTTTAACTCTGAGATCGGGTCCGTGCATGTGGTAGGGAATGCACAACCGAACATCACTTTCACTATAAAAAAGCGCGTGACCCGTCCCACGGAAGACCTTGCTAAAAGGGACATGGATAATTTTCCAGTCTCCGTGATGCGGCATGGCGATTCCATCATCATCGAGGCAGACTGGCCGCACCAGCGCTCGGGACGCTTGAACGCCGAGTTCTACATCCAAGTGCCTAAAGATACTCAGTTAGCAAAGGTGCAGACGCTGGGCGGCAGTGTTGAAGTGAGGAACATCTCCGGTAAGGCTTACGCGTCCACCGCCGGCGGCAGTATCTCTATGGACGACATTGGCAGCAACGCCGCAGCCAGCACTATGGGTGGCAACATCGATATCGGCAACGTCGGTGGCGATGCCAAGCTAGAGAATGCCGGGGGCGACATCAAGATCGGTTCCGTGAACGGGGTGATTGCCGCCTCTACTTCTGGTGGCAATATTCAGATCGGTAGAGGAAGCAGTGGCATCACCGTTGAATCCGCGGGCGGCAGCATTGCCATCGCGAAGTGTGGCGGTCAACTTCGAGCATCAACCGCGGGCGGCAGCATCGATATTGGTGAAGTCGGCATGGGCGCTGAGCTTGAGACTGCGGGTGGCGGTATCCGCCTGGCATCAGCCGGCGGAAACGTAAGCGCCAACACGCAGAGTGGCGGCATTCGCCTCAAGAAGCTAACGCGAGGCGTGCTGGCACAGACTGCGTCCGGCCCCATCGAAGCTGAGTTTGTCGCCCGCCGTGGAGAGTTTACTGATTCGCATCTCGAGACCACGGTTGGTGACATTGTTGTTTATCTTCCGTCTGACTTAGCGGCCACCATCAAGGCGTCGATTGAGATGGCCAACGGGCACAACATCTTCAGTGACTTTGATGGCGTGAAAGTCACCAAAGAGAACGGCGACTACGGCACGCGTGAAGTCTGGGCGGATGGACGTATCAACGGCGGTGGTCCGGTGCTGAAGTTGCACACCACTAATGGGAATATCGAGATCAAAAAATTTTCACCAAAGCGTTAGAGCACTCATAGAAATATTTTGAAGAGGTACAAAGGGCATGAAGAGAAGTGATTGGAAGATTTTGAGCGGCATGGCGATGGCGGCGGCACTTAGCGTCGCCGCATTCGCAGCCCAGCCGCCTTCGGCTGCACAGACGCCGAAAGCACCGAACTCGCAGAGTTTCACCTACTGGGTGGGCGATGCCTCCGGTTCCCGGGGTTCGTATCTTGGTGTGGATGTCACAGACGTCACCAAAGACCGCATCTCCGTGCTGAAACTGAAAGACGAGCACGGCGTCGAAGTGACTATGGTCGATCAGGACGCTCCCGCGGGCAAAGCCGGTCTCAAAGAGCATGACGTCATTCTCGAATTCAACGGCCAGCGTCTTGAAAGCGAAGAAGAACTGAAGCGCCTCATCCATGAGACACCTGCCGGACGGAAAGTCACGCTCGGCATCAGCCGCGACGGCCAGCCCATGAACCTCGACGTAACGCTTGGCGAGCGCAGCAAGACTAGCGTCTGGAGCACCGCGCCGATGGTCGCGCCACGGGCCTATGCCATGCCGGCCATTCCTCCCATGCCTCCGGTCCCGTCCATCCCGGCCATGGAATTCGAGATGCCCGACGTGAACATCTCCATCCACTCCTATTCGCCCAGCACGGGCATGATGGTGGATAACCTCACACCCCAACTGGGTGAGTTCTTCGGGGTAAAGTCCGGGCAGGGAGTACTCGTCCGCTCAGTGGAGAAGGGCAGCGCTGCTGAAGCCTCCGGCCTCAAAGCCGGTGACGTGATCGTGAAGATCGGCGGCGACCCGATCGGCGACCGCAGCGATTTCCGCCGCGCCATTCGCGATCACAAAACGGCAAAGCTGCCGCTCGGCATCGTGCGCGACAAAAAAGAACAGACGCTCACCATCACTTTGCCTCCTTCCAAGACCAAAGATTCATCGCGCGTAGAGCCGTTCCTGCGCCGCGATAAAAAGGGCGACTTCATCGAAGACGACGATGCAGACATGGACATGGATTGGGACAGCAGCAACTGGGAAGGTTCTGCCGCGTTGCTGAATAACAAAGCCCGGTTCCTGGCCATGGCGGATGTACAGAAGAGCCTGCTCAACGCCCGGCAAGCCGCGCAATCATGGCAAAAGCTTCAGCCGGAATTGCAGAAGCAGATGAAAACCATGCAGAAGGACATGCAGGAACAGATGAAGCAGATGGAAAAGCAAATGCGCGAGTGGCAAGATCGCGAAGACTGATCCATGATGCTTTTGTTGATGGTTCCCCGGCCGCAATGGCCGGGTTTTTTTCGCTCTGCTACTTCGTATTGGAGGCGTCAAGCGCCGTCCGCAGCGCTTTGCTCACTTGCTCGGCTGGCCCCTCGGCCCAGAAATGGACGAAAACCATGCGTGGCTCATCGTCCAGCAAGTGGTTGTGCATCGCTGTTACCCAAACGCCGCCCGCCCGCAATGCTTTTACCACCGACTGCACTTGGTTCTCACGCAAAACGAAATCTCCAGTAGCAGCAACACCTTTTGCTGAACGCTGGAAATTGATCGACGTCGCCATGCCCATCGCCGGCGCAAGCCCCTGATGATGCATGCTGATGCTGTAATCGTGCGGGAAGCCGAACTGCAAGACCGTACCGCTGTGCGTGCCTTTCTTCCCCATGTTCTGCTCGATCACGTTTTGGTCTGGCAGGTCAGGCATCACGACCGCCGCCTTGACGCTGGTGATCGGAGTCTTCGTAGCATCCAATGCGGCCTTCAGCGTCTGTGCCAGTTCATCGCGTTTCCCCTTGCCGAAGAAATGAACGTACATGATCTGTGGCTCTTCGCCGATCAGATGATTGTGGACCGCACTGACTTCGATGCCGCCGGCCTGCAGCGCCGAGATCACCGGATTCACTTCGCTCGCACTCAGCACCAAGTCACCGTCGCAGACGGTGTCAGTCTCCGCGAACGTGAATGCCATCCAACTGCCAAGTCCCGCCGCGGGTTCGACTTTGGTTTCGCCGATGTGAACGCTCAAGTCGGTGCGCGGCAACCCGATCTTGTAGATACCGCTCTGCAGCGTTCCCGCCTTGCCAATGATCTTGGCCACAGGCGCCCACTGTTCCAGTTCAGCTTTGGACGGCGCTGGGGATGGTGATTGCGCGAATGCGAATGTGAGAAGGGAAAATAGTGCCAGAATGATCCGCATAGAGACCTCTTGCGGAAGATTTTACGCCCAACGCTTGAAAATAAGCGAGCCGTTGGTGCCGCCAAAGCCGAAGCTATTGGACAACGCAATATCGACCTTCGTCTTGCGTGCCGTGTTGGCCACATAATCCAGGTCGCATTCCGGGTCTTGATTTTCGATATTGATGGTAGGTGGAACTACCTGATCGCGTAGCGCCAGAATGGTGATGCCTGCTTCGAGGCCGCCCGCTCCGCCGAGCAGATGTCCGGTCATGGACTTGGTCGAACTCACCAGCAGCTTCTTGCTCGTCGCATGCTCGCCGAAAGCCCGCTTGATGGCCTTCGTTTCAAGCACGTCCCCGATCGGGGTCGATGTTCCGTGCGCGTTCACATAGTCCACTTGTTCGGGCTTGATGCCGGCGTCGTTCATAGCATTCATCATCACGCGGTATCCGCCTTCGCCTTCTTCGGCGGGCTGTGTGATGTGGTATGCGTCGCCGCTCATCCCATAGCCGATGATCTCCGCCAGAATGTTCGCGCCGCGCGCTTTGGCGTGTTCCAGTTCTTCCAGCACAAGAATGCCTGCGCCTTCGCCGATCACAAACCCATCGCGGTCCCTGTCCCAAGGGCGGCTCGCCGTCTCCGGCGAATCATTTCGCGTGGAAAGGGCGCGCATGGCGGCGAATCCGCCCACGCCCATAGGGGAGATTGCTGCTTCAGTACCGCCGGCGATCATCACGTCAGCGTCGTTCCGGGCGATGATCTTGTAAGCGTCGCCGATCGCATGCGCGCTGGTGGTGCAGGCTGTGCACGTGGCCTCGTTAGGCCCTTTGGCGTTGAAGCGGATGCTCACATGTCCAGCGGCGAGATTCACGATGGTCGCCGGAATAAAGAATGGCGATATCTTGCGCGGGCCGCCATTCAGGAAATTACTGTGCTCGCGTTCGATGACCTCGAACCCGCCGATGCCGCTGCCGATATGCACGCCCACGCGCGTGGCATTGGCTTCCGTCACCTGCAGGCCGCTCATCTTCATGGCTTCATCACTCGCCGCAATGGCGAGGTGGATGAAGCGGCCCATCTTTTTTATTTCTTTTTTCTCAATGAAGTTCAGCGGGTCAAAATCTTTGACTTCAGCGCCGATGGTGGCGGAGAAGCCGGCGGTATCAAAGTGCGTGATCTGATGCACGCCACTCTTGCCCGCCTGCAGGTTCGGCCATGCCTCGGGCACCGTATTGCCCAAAGCACATATCAGGCCCATGCCGGTCACTACGACCCGGCGGTCGCCGGCGCGGGCCAAGCTACTTGCCGCCCTTCGCGTTCTTCTCGATGTAATCCACCGCGTCTTTCACGGTCTTGATCTTCTCGGCGCTTTCGTCCGGGATCTCGATGTCGAACGCTTCTTCAAAGGCCATCACCAATTCCACGGTGTCGAGTGAGTCGGCGCCCAGGTCGTCAACAAATGACGCGCTGCTGGTCACTTCGCCCTCGTCCACTCCCAGTTGCTCAACAATGATCTGCTTTACTTTATCTTCGGTGGCTGTCGCCATGTGTCAGGCCTTCCTTTTTATGCGGAATGTTTTGATGCTCGAATCCGGTTTACTGCTTCACGACTTTGGAATTCTTTTCGATGTAGTCCACCGCATCTTGCACGGTCTTGATGGTCTCTGCCTGGTCATCCGGGATCTCAAGGTCAAACGCTTCTTCAAAGGCCATGATCAGTTCTACGCGGTCAAGCGAATCAGCGCCCAGGTCGTCAACGAATGACGCATTGGGCGTGACCTCACTCTCTTCCACGCTGAGCTGGTCAATGATGATCTGCTTTACCTTACCCTCGATACCCGGCATTGATGGACCCTCCCTGGACTGGGGAACGAACCGTTTAGTTTAATGTGCGCAGCCCAAATCATGCAAAGCGCGAGCTGCTGCAATTTCGGGCAGTCACTATAGACGCGCCAAAACGCATCAGGCAAACTTTAATCCTAAATGGAGTGTGGAAGAGGGTCAACGCGAGTAAGTAAGACAATGAGGCTCCCATAGGGAACCTCATTATCTATATCTACCGTGGTTTCCTCTCATGCCGGAGGTTTGGCGAAGTGGTCTCCGGCGTTCCCACCAGGATCACATCCCATGCCCATCTCGCCACGCCCTGCTGATCAGATGCGACCGTGGCGCGGTAGCGGAAGGTGTTGCCGTATTGGTCAGTCCGTTTCGCCGCTTTGTAATCGAAGGAAAGCGCCGTGACACCGAGTTGCGGCAAAGTAAAGAGTTCTTCGGGCTGTGAGATGCCATCGCGGTTTTCATCGATCCACAGGCGCAACTGGCTGAACACGGCGTCGCGCGCGTCGATGATGCCATCGCCGTTGCCGCCGTTCGCGGGTTTGTCGAACTCGGCCAAGGCCAGGAACCCGTTGGGAGATTTGCTTTGCGGTTGCGGAGTCAGGTTTCCAAATAATTCCAAGCCGTTGTCTACAACGCCGTTGCCGTTGCGGTCCAGGAAGAGGAAAGCGTTTCCGGTGCCGGATTCGGGCCAACTGTACTTGCTGGGACTGCCGTTACCGCGCAGATCGAACATCACGCCATCCTGTGGCGATGAAAGCACGATGCCACGCCCGCCGCGCGTGTCAATGATGATGGGAGTATCGCCGCAGATGCATGACATCCCGTC
>JAICWB010000273.1 GCA_025935035.1 Terriglobales bacterium | reverse complement strand
GCCTTCTTTTCAGCTATCGCCTTCGTGCCCTTGGCAGTTCCGGTGAATGAGATCTGGGCGAAGTCGCCATCTTTCAATTCTCGGTCTTCCACTGCGTCATAAGCAGCCTGGCGTTGTTGCAGTTCCTTCAGAGCCTCTTCGATCTCTTCGTCCTTTACCGAGATATCGGCCTTCACGGCTTTCAGATCTTTGTAGCCGCGAACGTCAAACTCCGGCAGCACTTCAAACACCGCCTTGAACTTCAGTGGCTCACCGTCTTTGAAATGAAGGTCCGTCACCTGCGGTTGTGACACAGGCAGTAACTTGCTCTTTCCTACTTCGGCACGAAACGCCTTGGGGATTAATTCGTCCGCCACTTCGCTGCGCACATCGTCCATGAACCGGTTTTTAATGATGGATGTCGGTACCTTACCTGCGCGGAATCCCGGGATGCGCGCCAACTTCTGGTATTTCTTAATGGTCTGGTCAACGGCTTTGGAAACCTCGTCCGCGGGAATCTCGACGGAGATCTCGCGCTTGCAGGCCTCATTCATTTCAGGTTCGTGATGATGATGTTGTGCATGATCGTGGTCATGCTCATGGCCGTGGTCGTGGGCTTCGGCGGCTTGCGGGGTCTCAGCGGCGGTCTTCACAGGCTCGTCGGTGGCCTGTTTTTTCTTCTTTTCTTTAGTGTCTATATAACTCAAACAAATCTCTCTTTGCACCCTTCAGAAGTACGGCCAGAGTGGCAGTTTTCTTACACTTATCGAAGTTCAAGTGTAAGAGACGGTGAGCACAACGGTCAAACCGCCAACCGTCTGTTTTTCCACAATTTGCGGTGCCATTTCGGCTCGGATTTCTCCTTCCTTCTGCATCCGATAAAATCAAAGTTCCATGCTTCACATCTTCTGGGAATTTCAGGTCAAGCCTGACAAGATTGCCGAATTCGAGCGCCGCTACGGCAGCCATGGCGACTGGGCGCAACTGTTCCGCCGCGCCAAAGGGTTTCACCACACTGTTCTCGGGTGCAGCACGCACGCCCCGGGACACTACCTTGTGACAGACGTTTGGGACGATGCGGAGGCGTTCGCACAGTTCAAGAAAGATTTTCGCGAAGCCTACGTCCAGCTCGACAAACTCTGCGAGTCACTCACGCTCGAAGAGAAACACATCGGGGACTTCGAGCCCTTATGAAAGCAGTCCGGGCCCTGTCACCACTGCAAGTTTTGAACCAGGAAGTTACGTCATGCGTACGCTGTCCACGGCTCGTCGAATACCGCGAACGAATCGGCCGAGAAAAACGCCGCGCATACAAAGATCAAGAGTATTGGGCCAAGCCCGTGCCCGGCTTCGGCGATCCCAATGCGAAGGTTCTCATTCTCGGCCTTGCCCCGGGTGCGCACGGCTCCAATCGTACCGGCCGTCCATTCACCGGCGATGGCTCTGGATTCTTTATGTATCCCGTGCTGCACCAGACCGGCTTCGCCTCACAACCCACCGCCACTCACCGCGACGACGGCCAAGTCCTTACCGGCGCGTACATCACTGCCGCCGCGCGCTGCGCTCCGCCGCTGAACAAACCCACGCCCGAAGAACTCGCCAACTGCGCGCCATTCTTAGACCGCGAGATCGCAGCTTTGAAAGATTTGCGGGTGGTCGTCGCCTTAGGCAAGATCGGTTTCGACGCTTATCTACGCTATCTGAAACGCGCTGGAATGATCACAACAGCCGCACCCTACGCTTTCGGCCATGCCGCCGAATACAAAATGCCGAATGGTGTTTATTTGCTGGCATCGTTCCACCCTTCAATGCAGAACACCAATACCGGCAAACTCACCGCAAAGATGTTCGCCGAAGTTTTCAAACGAGCGCGTAAGCTCGCCAAACTTTCCTAAAGCTGTTGTCATAGGTATTGTCATCATGAGCGGAGGGCAAAGCCCGGAGTCGAAGGACAATGCATTGGACTTTGACTCTGCGCGCTGGAGGCGCGCCATGGCGCACTACCGCAACTCCGCATTGCGCGTCCTTTCCAGCTCGATCACCGCCACCCACTGTCCATTGCAAGATTCATGCATCACGATGGTCCCACCCAGCATGCGCGCGATCACTTCCGGCGGTAAGTCGGTGTGGTAGTCGAAAAACCGGACGTTCTGTTCATCCCACCATCGCCAATGGATAAAAGTGCGCGGCGGTTCATACTTGGTTGAGAAGGCGATCACCGCATCGTAAAGCGGTTGCTGCTGAGCCACCATGATCTGATCGAACGAAAAGTTCTCGATCGTCACTACCCGTGTCGGCGGCTTGGCCACATAACCAAGTTCCGGCTTTCGGAGTTCATCACTCATCGGCCAAGCGGTCAAAACGGTTTCTATGCCGCGCGTGCCCTCCAGCGCTTTGATCGCATCCTGGTGCAGGCGCACAAAGTCGGCATAGTTCAAGTTATCTTCCGGAGCAAACCGATACGGAGGATTCACAAACCATCCGACAACAAACACAAGAACAACAAATCCCACCAGCCAAGTCCACTCACGAATTCTGCGCCACAGAGTCGAAACACCAATGATGATGACCAGCGGGATGACCGGCAGTAGATAACGCGACAGCAACGCCCCGCCGAGCACCGAATAAGCCACGACGTGCGCCATGATCAGCGCAAGAAAAAGCAATTGCGTAGCAATCGCAATCCTCGCCCTATTGCCGGGATCCCCGCCCGTAACGCCGGCGTCTCGCCGGCTGTCGTGGCGGCATCTTGCCGCCACCGCGTTGCCCGTGCCAGTCGCTGTGGTTGGATGTGGCGCAGCCGTCCCCGCCTGTGCTCTCGTGGCGTCATCCAAGACCGGCGGCAACAACATCGCCGCCCCCGTCATAGCGGTCAGCACCCACATATTCATGTGCCCAAACACTTGCCAAGTCCGCTGCCACAAAGCCAATGCAAAGCGAAGCGGACTCAACGTTCCGGTAGCGTTGTAGCGCACAAACTCCGGATTTCCGAAAACGAATCCCGTCCGCGCATAGTGGTACGCGTACCAGGCGCCAAGAAATACAAACGGCAACAACAGAACCCCGATCTTGGAACTCGGTTTGGCAGTCGGCAGAACGCTATGCGAAATCGCTCCATCGTGTACGTGAACGTCGAAACCGGCAAATGCCGATATCCGCGAAAGCAACTCAGCGGCGAACAGAACCGACGGCGTAAGAATCGCCGTCTCCTTCGACAATGCCGCGAAAGCAAACGCCACCCCGCATTGCCACCCCTTGTTGTCCAGATAGAGCCGCAACCCCAGCAGCGTGAGCGCCATCCCCGGCAGATCAGAATGCGCCAGTGAGCTCTGCGCAAAAAACACGGGGTAGACTGCACAACAGACAGTCGCCACCACCGCAACCTCGCGGCTCGCCACCCGCCGCGCGATCGCGAACACCTGCATCAACGTGAACGCTGCCACCGCCAGCATCGCCAGCCGCGTCACCAGCGGCGAAAACCCAAACACCTTCCACCACAATGCCAAGTAAATCTCGGGCAAAGGCGGATGTGCATTTGTCAACGTTGAAGAGGGAATTAAATGTCCAGTAAGAAAGAAATCATGCGCCGCAGGAATGTAATACCCGGCTTCATCCCAGAAGTAGGGAAGTCGCAACAGCCACGAGTGTGCTGCAATCAATAGCCCATAGACGAGTAGAAACCAAACGAATTTGCGCAGAGGCCCCGACACGCCCAAGCAGTCTAACCGAGCGACGAGCATCGGCACGAACCGCCCAAAGATTTCTCTGTGCCCCTTTGTACCTCTGTTCTCTGTGTTGGCTTTTGCATTCG
>JAICWB010000055.1 GCA_025935035.1 Terriglobales bacterium | reverse complement strand
GATGGCGATCTTATTTACGGTGGCTCTACTAAGGTTCTAGGCAACGCAGTCAAGGATTCGTGCCAAGCTATATCGTCTGACTGGTCCCGCAAGGTGGGTACGCCCTCGTCAGATGTTCGTCCGACAGGGGCAGTTTCAATCACGATGCATCGGACGGCGGCTCACGAACGGAACAGCAAACCCGAAGTCGCATTTACGATCTTAGATGGCGTAACCAAGCATTTGAACGATAAAAACATTCAAGTGGTTAGCGATCCTGAAATGGCTGATTATCATCTCGATCTTGAAATAGATCGTCCCATGTCAAAATGGGTAAAGGTTACGGTCAAAACAACGGATTCAAGTGGCAAGGAATTGTGGCACGGTGTGGCAGAAAACGGCAGCTGGACAACAATGGGTGCGGGTGGGCTACAAGCGACGCTCAAGAAGCTTTACGCTCTCCTAGATGATAAATTCCTTCAGCATCCGGCGGCAGGATCGCAATAAGCCTCATTCCAAAAAATTCATATCGTCCTTTATCTGCCTTTTCCTTTTTTCCGTGGTAATCCTTTGACTTTCCGCAGCACAGGCCATGTCCTTCCGCCACACTCTAAGGCCTTTTTCCCGCTCCTCCCCCATCGTTCCAGCCCACCCCAAGATTTAGGTACAAATCCCAAATCCCACCTGAGATACCCGTACTATTTCCGTCATTGCTTGTCACCTTTTCCCGTCATATAATCGCGGTACTCTGGACGGAATTCCGCCTCGAAATTGGGTCACTCCCCGCGAGGCATAAGTCCGTCCATGAAGCTAAGGTCTTCGGTGAAACAGCGGTCGCTCAAATCGATGCTGGCGGGCACGGCGGTGCTTGCGGCACTCTCCACTCTGTGCTCAGCACAGCAGAGCGGCATCGTCGCCTCTACCGAAAACGGCCGCCTCGTTTTCGTGAACGACGACGCGCCCGCGCGCACAGCGACATCCACAGCAGCCGCACCCACAACTCATCTCGTCTACTGGAGCAACACCCAGCATCGCTGGAAGCCGGTTCCCACTCCGACGCACCGTCAGATGCGTAGCGCCCAATCCGCTGCTGCGGAAGTTCGCGCGTTAGTCGCCCGCACTCCCATGACGCCTCTCCCCACTAGCGTGCGCAGCGAATCACCTTTCGCAGAGTTCTCTTCGCCTGACACCCGCGGCATGACCGCCGGGCACAAGATCACGCAGTTGCAAGTTGACGCCGCCATTGACGCCGCTGCCGCCCGCCACCACGTCGACCCGAATCTTGTCCGTTCCATCATCAAAGTGGAATCGAATTTCAATCCCAACGCCGTCTCGCGCAAAGGCGCGATGGGCCTGATGCAACTGATGCCCTCCACCGCGCGCGAGCTGAACGTGACCAATCCGTTTGACGTCGAACAGAACGTGGAAGCCGGCACCAAACACTTCGCCGGTCTGATGAACAATTTCAATGGCGACGTCTCGAAATCGCTCGCCGCCTACAATGCCGGCGCAGGCGCGGTCACGCGGCACGGCGGTGTTCCTCCCTACGCGGAGACGAAAGATTACGTGAAACGCATCACCAAACTTTACGGGCAAGACAATCCATTCCCGGCGGTCGCGTCCACCTCGATCCACGTGGACAAGGACAATTCGGGACGAAAGATCTTTACCAACGAGTAGGGGAACAACGTTCGACCACAGATTTTGCGGATGACAACACATAAATACCGGCTTTGGATCGTGGCGGGATTCGCCGCCATGTTGCTGGGAACCGCCGTCCCCGCCGCCGCAAAGCGCACCGTCGCGCAAAAGAAGCAGATCGCTCGCACCCAGTTCGAAACGGCTGAAAAACTTCGCGCTGCCCTTGAAGCCAGGCCGGAAAAATCCCGCACCAAGCGCGACTACACCCGCGTCCTCGACGCCTACCGCAAGGTGTACTACACCGCGCCAACCTCTTCTCGCGCTGATGCCGCAGCCATGGCTGTTGGCGAATTAATGGCTGACTACGGCACTCTGTTCAACGACGACAAGTCTTCGCACGATGCCATCGCGCAATATGAATTCCTGCGGCGCGAATATCCCGGCAGCAAGCGTCGTTTCGAAGCTCTCTTCAACGAAGGCCAGATCTACCAAGCTGACCTCGGCGATTCCAAGCAAGCCAAGCAGATCTACGAAGAATTCCTGAAACGCTATCCGCGCAATGAATTCGCCGATCAGGCCCGCGACGCAGTAAAAGAGATCGACGCCGAAGCCAAAGGCGGCAAGCCGGCAAAGAAACTAGCGCGCAACAAGCCTGCCGACAAAGCCCCGGCAGTCGCCGAAGAAAAGCCCGAAAAAAAATCGTCAGCCAAATCAACAACCAAGAATTCAGGCGATGACGACGACACCGCCACCGCCAGCAGCAGCGCCGCCATCCCCGTCAATGCGATTACTCCCTCATCGCACCACGGCAAATTGCCGCTAGTCACCAACGTGCGCTATTGGTCCACCCCCGACTACACCCGCGTAGCCATCGACCTTGAAGAAGAGGTCAAATACGAAGCCGGACGCGTCCCCTCCCCCGATCGCATCTTCTTTGACCTGCATGACACCAAGTTAGCGTCAGAGTTGATGGGCAAATCGTTCGACGTAGGCGACGGATTCCTGCACAAGATCCGCATCGCCCAATTTGAAAGAGGCATGACCCGCGTGGTCCTCGAAGTGGACGACGTAGCCGAGTACTCCGCCTTCCTGCTGCCGAACCCCTATCGCCTCATCATCGACATCCACGGCAAAGCCCAGCAGAAGACTCTCCTTGCAAAAAACACACCGCCGCCTGCTCCCGTAAAGACTTCAACCGAGACCGCGAAATCGCAAACGCCGCCGGTCTTGACTCAGTCCACCCCAGAAAAGCCGAAACAGACTCCGCCCTCCATCGCCGTCAACAATCCTCCCGCGCCAGTGGCCACCACCAAGCGCGAGACGGAAGAAGGCGACGCCGCTGAGCACGCACCAGAAAAGTCCGCCGACAATTCCGCAACCAAGAAATCTGATCCAACCAAAGAACTAACTGATCCCTCGGCCAAGACCGAAGTCGCCAGCAAAGAAGTAAAAGCCACATCGCAGCCCACCAGTGCGCCCATCTCTGAAACGGTAGCGCCACGCAAGGGCAGCAGAAAATCAAAGAAAGCCGCCGCTGACACCGAAGAAGTCGCGTCCACTCACACCGCCGAGCCCACCGCATCCGGCGATCGCTCGCTCATCCGCGCTCTCGGCCTGAAGATCGGCAAGATCGTAGTCGACGCCGGTCACGGCGGACATGACACCGGCACCATCGGCCCCAAAGGCCTGATGGAAAAAGACCTGGTCCTCGATGTCGCCCTTCGCCTCGGTAAGTTGCTTGAGAAACAACTCGGCGCGGAAGTCGTCTACACCCGCAACGATGACACCTTCATCCCGCTAGAAACGCGCACAGCCATCGCCAACAAGCAGGAAGCTGATTTGTTCATCAGCGTCCATGCCAACTCCAGCCGGGACGCTTCCGCCCGCGGCGTCGAAACCTACTACCTGAATTTCACTTCCAACGCGGACGCACTCGAAGTAGCCGCCCGAGAAAACGCAGTCTCGCAGAAATCAGTCTTCGAACTTCAAGATCTCGTAAAGAAGATCGCGCTCAAAGAGAAGATCGAAGAATCCCGCGAGTTCGCCTCAGACGTACAACACGCCATGTCCACCGGACTCAGCACTAAGAACCAAGCCATGCGCGACCGCGGCGTGAAGAAGGCACCGTTCGTCGTCCTCATCGGCGCCAACATGCCCAGCATCCTCGCCGAGATCTCCTTCGTCTCCAACCCAGGCGACGAAAAGAAGCTCCAGACCCCCGAGTACCGCCAGAAGATCGCCGAGTCCCTCTATAAAGGTGTAGCCCGCTACGCCAGCGGATTGAGCGGCATAAAGGTAGCGAGCAAGCTACCAGACACGCCCCACGAACCCGGCCCCTGAGCCGAATCTTTCCCCGCCAAAATGGTGTCTAATAGATATTCATGCGATTCCCGCGCCATCTCTGTCTCAGCCTCTTAGCGCTCATTCTCGCGCTCGGCGCATTTGCGCAGCAGAAGAGCATTCCCTCTTCCTCGCCAGCGAAGACGTCCGGATCAGCCGCTCCCTCTGCAACCCTTCCCCCAGACTTCGCCGGGTTCCACAAATCGCCGCTGAAGACCTCTTCCGCCAATGCCGCTGACACAAAGATCCTGCAAGAGTACGGACTCAAATCGTCCGAAGCCGCCAGCTACCAACGCGGCGACCGCACCCTAAAGATCACCGCCTACGCCTTCCCAGACGCCACCGGCGCCTACGGTGCCTTCACCTATTTCCGCACGCCCTCCATGGCCACGGAAGATTTCTGTGATGACGCCGTCTCTGACGGCAATCACGTTTTGATGCGCTGCACCAATGTCCTCCTCGACATCGCTCTCGACAAAGTCACCGTCATGACCCCCGCCGAGATGCGCGAACTCGGCTCCGACATTCCCAAAGTAGGCGGGAACCTGGCCAAGCTGCCGACACTCCCATTACATCTCTCAACCGCCGCGCAAAAGAACGCCCGCTACCTCGTCGGACCACTCGCTCTCGACCAGCTCAAAGGCACGGTCAACTCCAAGCTCATTGACTTCTCCATGAGCCCAGAAGTAGTCGTCGGCACTGAGCAAACGCTAGACGGCACCGGTACAGTCGTCATCGCGCAGTACCCCACCAATCAGATCGCAAAGCTTCAAGTCCAAAAGCTCAATGACTGGGCCAAGCAACAAAACGCCCTCTGGACCAACGCCCAAGCGCTCACACAACAACCCGCCTCGCCATCTGGCACTCAACCCACGCGCTTCGCCACACGCCGCAGCGGGCCCATCGTCGCCGTCGTCAGCGGGCCCATCGCCGAGATTGATGCTCGCAAGATCCTCGAAGAGATCAATTACGACGCCTCCGTCACCTGGAACGAGGCCGCCCCCAACGCCAAGAACAATGTCGCCAACCTGCTCGTCAACATCATCTATCTATCGTTTTTTGTCGTTGCCTTCATGTTCATCCTCGGTATCGCCTTCGGCGGCTTCCGCATCTTCATGAAGCGCTTCTTTCCCGGCAAGCTCATTGACCGGCCTGAAGACGTGGAATTCATAAAGCTCAACCTACGCTAAGCAATCCCGAACTAACCACCTTGCGGCTTGGAAGTTCATGATTTTTATGGACTTAAGTAACTCCCGTCGCCTTCCACTGACAGAAAATGTCAAACGGTGGAAATGTTTATAGAATTTCTAAGTTATTGAAAATAAAGGCATTTATCATAGAAAAATCGCTTGACACCCCTTGCTCAAGGCTCATAAGATTTTTCCAGAAAGTTTCGATGGTCAAGTTTCCGTTGGAACTATTCTCCCTTGAAAAGAAGGCCGTCCGAGTTGCCCGGGCGGCCTTTGCTTTGCTCAGCACCGAGCGGCGCCGAAATAACTCAACCGACTACTGCTGAGACTCATCTAACGCACAAATCTACAAAGGAACAAATAAATGTTGGTCATTCTGTTTCGCTCCAAACTTGTTGATGATCCCAAGGGGTACAAAGAGATGGCCGACGAGATGCTGGCCCTCGGCAAAAGCATGCCCGGCTTCATTGACTTCAAGAGCTTCACCGCGACAGACGGCGAACGCCTCTCGGTAGCGTGGTGGAAAGATGAAGAGACGCTGACGCAGTGGCGGGAGAATTTGCGCCATCGCGCCGCACAAGACGCAGGTCGTTCCCACTGGTACCAATATTTCAAGGTAGAGGTCGCGCAGGTGATGCGCACCAGCGAATTCACGCGGCCGCAAAAATGATCTCGCCCAGGCGGCGCTTGCGACGATAGCCTGCGGGTTTAGTGCATAATCTCCTCATGGCCCGCGTCACAATCTCTACCACGCCAGACCAACTCCGCTCCGGCATTCAACCTTCACCGGAAGAAGCCCGCACCTACTGTGCACAACTTGAAGCCGGCGACATCCTCTATATCCCCGGCATGCCGTTTGAGATCCCGCCTGCCGACCTCGACTTTCTGCTAGGCCGCCGCCAGTCCGGCGGACGCCTGCACAAGAACATCGCCTATCGCGCCGCCGAAGACCGCATCACCGGCTTCGCTGAAGACACACCGGGCGATGCCGCACGCCTGCTCCAGATCATGCGCGACTATTCGCGCAGTGCCACCAAGACTTTATCGGCCATCCTCTCGCCTTATCAACAGCGCTGGAAGCTGGACTTCGCCAGCTATCGCCCGCTGGAAGAAGAGAACCGCGACCTCACGCTGCACAAGCGCAATGACCTCATCCACACAGACGCGTTCCCTTCCCGCCCCACCAATGGCGATCGCATCCTGCGCTTCTTCACTAACATCAATCCGTCCGAGCCGCGCAAATGGATGACCACCACACCCTTTGATTCGTTAGCTGGTCAGTTCGCAGGCAAAAGTGGTGGGTGCCCATTACCCACACCACACGGCAGTTCCGCCTTCGCTAAAACCGCGTTCAGCATGAAGAAAGCACTCGCCTCCGCCGGTATCCCTATCACTCCCCGCTCGCCCTATGACGATTTCATGATGCGCTTCCACAACTTCCTCAAAGAGAACTCCGCCTTCCAGAAGGACTGCCCCAAACAGTACGACGACTTCCCGCCCAACACCTGCTGGATGGTTTACACCGACATGGTAGGCCACGCCGTCCTAAGCGGACGCTACGCCCTCGAGCAGACTTACATTGTTTCGAGGGATGCAATGGTCACTCCAGAGAAAGCGCCGGTGCGGATATTGGAGAAGATGGTACGAGCGGGTTTAGTAGTTAGTAGTTAGTAGTTAGGACTCATCCTTTGCACGCAAGGACCGCAACAATCCATTTATGATTCTTCCAACTTCGTCTGCCGATGCGATTAGCTTCGTGGCGATGTCGCCCTTCAAGTAGCCTAGATTCTCCGCAATTTCAATCTGCGTCTGAAGTTCCAAAACTGATCCTCGTGCTGCAGTTATGAAATATTGCCGATCACGATTCGTGTTCCTTCCATGACCCTCTGCAATATTGCTGGGAATTGAAACTGCAGAACGCCTAATTTGGCTGGTCAGACCGTATATTTCCTCGCGGGGAAATGTTCGCGTAGCTTCGTAAACCTGAGTTACTAACTTCATTCCCTTTTGCCATGCAATCAAATCTCGATAAGAAGCCATCGGGGGGGATCCTTCTAGTGGGACTCAACACATTTCTTTTTTACCCTAACTACTAACAACTAACTACTAACTACTTTCCGGCGCCCGCCGCTGAGATAAAAATTGATCGTCGGCGTCAACAACAACGACAACGCCATCGATATCAACACTCCGCCAATAACCGCCACCGCCAGCGGCTGCAACATCTCCGATCCCGCTCCCAGCGCGAACGCCAGCGGCAACATTCCCGCGATCGACGCCAGCGCTGTCATAGCGATAGGTCGCAACCTGCGTCGTCCCGCCTGGATCATCGCCTCTTCCGGCTCCATCCCGAAGGCGCGGAATTTCTTATCGGCATCCAGCAGTAAGATTCCGTTCTTGGCCACAATGCCCACCACCATGATCAATCCCATGAACGACGCAACGTTGAAGGTGATGCGTGTGACCAGCAGCGCCAACAGAACTCCTGACACCGACAACAATGCCGACGCCAATATCGCGGTAGGCGAAGCAAAGTCGCGGAACTCGAACAGCAACACTCCGAAGATGAACACTACGGCCAGGCCCAGCACGATCGCCATTTGTTTGAACGTATCCTGCTGCTCTTGAAATTGCCCGCCCCACTCCATGCGAATAGACGGCGGAACATTCAGTGCCTTCACCGCATCCTGCGCCGCCTTCACGCCGCTGCCCAAGTCCACGCCATCTTGCAGTCGAGCAGTCACTACCACCATCCGCTGTTGGTTCTCGCGGCGGATCTCGGTCTGCCCCGGCATCATGGTGACGCTTGCCAGCGAGCCCAGCGTAGCCGTCTTGCCGGTACTGCTTACCAGCAGCGTGTTGCTGATCTTGTCCACATCAGTATGCTCAGCGCCTTCAATCCGTACGCGAACGGTATAAGGACGCCCATTCACGATCATCGGCGCAGCCGCCGTCTCACCTTCCAGTAGCGCCACGGCATCGGTCTCTACTTCTTCCGGCGTGAATCCCGCGCGCGCCGCCACCAGCGGATTAACTTGGAATGACACCGCCGGTCCGCTGATCGTGTTCTCGATCCCGTTTCGGACTTCGATCACTCCCTTGTCCTTCTGCTTGTCCAGCGCGTCGCCTATCTTTACCGCCCAAGCCGCCAGCTCATCTGGATTATCCGAGAACAGTTTCACTGCGATCTCTTCCGGCTGGTTCGAAAGGTCGCCGATCATGTCGGAAAGTATCTCTACCGTTTCGATGTCCGCCGTCGGCTCCGCTTTCTGGATCTGCTGGCGAATGTCATCTTCCACTTCATCTGTGGCACGTTTGTGGTCCGCCTTCAGCTTTACTGAGATGTCGCCGCGGTTGGCTTCCGTCACCGCCGCCAGACCAAGTTCCAGGCCGGTGCGCCGCGAAGTGCTTTCCACGTCCGGATCAGAATGAATGATCTGGTCAATGTGCGAGATCACGCGATTTGTTTCCGTGAGTGAACTTCCCGCAGGCGTGAAGTAGTCCACAATGAAGCCGCCTTCATCCATCTTGGGAAGCAGGTCATTGCCGGTCAGTCGGTAGCAGCCGTAGGCAATGATGACGAGAGCGACGCATGCGATAGCAACGATCGCGGGATGTTCCAGTGTCCACTTCAACCGCCCCTCGTACCACGTCACCACCTTGCCGAAGCGCTCAGTCATCGAAGCTTCTTCAGCCGCCAACAACCGATTGAGTTGTTCTTCTTTGGTGGCTGCGTGCGTTTCCTGCGCGTCCCCGCCTTTATGGGACTTGATGAAGAACTGGCTCAGGTTCGGCGTCCATGTCAGGGCTAGTAATAATGATGTGAGCAGCGCGACGGTCATCGTCGTGGCCAGCGCGCGGAAGAATGACCCGGTAACGCCGGTCATAGTAATAAGCGGCAGGAAGACAACGATCGGCGTGATCGTAGAGCCGATCAATGGAACCGTGATCTCACTCAGCGCGCTTTGGATCGCTTCCAGACGTGATTGTCCACTGTCGCGATGAAGAACGATGTTCTCTACCACCACAATAGCGTCATCTATCACCAAGCCGACCGCAGCCGCCAGTCCACCTAATGTCATTAGGTTGAACGTGAGTCCAAAGACGCGGAAGCTCACGAACGTGATGCAGATAGTGATGGGGATGACCATACCCGCAACGAACGAGCTTCCCCAGTCATGCAGGAACAGTACGATCACGCCGCAAGCGAGAATGAGCCCCAGCAGAATGGCGTCGCGCACGCTCTTGATCGCTTCGCGCACGAGTCCCGACTGGTCATAGAAGGGTTCTATCTTCACGCCCTTCGGCAGCGTCTTGCGGATGGCATCCATCTCCGCAGCCACTTCATCGGCCACCTGCACGGTGTTGCCTTCCGGCTGGCGGTTAATGTTCAGCAGTACAGCGGGCTTTCCATCAGCGGTCACCACGCGATACACCGGCATCACGTCTTGCGAGACCGTTGCCACATCAACTATGCGTACCGGCACTCCCGTCGGCGTGTTCTTGATCACCAACTGTCCTAATTCTTCCGGCGATCGAACTTGACCACTCACTAATCCCAGCACCAATTGATGGTTCTGCTCCAGCAATCCCGGCGAATCGATCGTGTTGCTGCGCCGCACCGCTTCCAAAATGTCGGGGATGGTTACGCCCGCCACCAGCAGCTTCGATGGATTCGGCGAGATGCGGAATTCCGGCTCCTGTCCGCCCTGCACGATCACCGTCGCTACGCCGTCCAGCCGGTTCAGCCGCGGCTTCAGGTCATATGTCGCCATCTCCCACAATTTCGTCTGCGGAACGGTGTCAGACGTCATGCTGTACCCAAGGATCGGGAAACTCGCGAACGTCAGCCGATGTGTATCCACCTTCGCAGTCGCCGGAATGTCCGCGCGTGACAGCACGCCGTTCACCTGCTGCAGTGTCTGCACCATGTCCACGTTCCAGTTGAAGAAGAGATCAACCTCGGCCTCGCCGCGGCTGGTGATGGATGTGACTTTCACCAGACCGGGAATGCTGTTCATCGCCTCTTCAATAGGACGCGTGATGGTGACCTGCATCTGGTCGATGGGCATCACGCCGTTGTCCACGCCGATCACCACGCGCGGAAAGTTGGTCTCGGGAAACACTGCGATAGGGACGGAGAATGCCAGGTACACGCCGACGATTGCCAACACCACCAGTACAAAAAGCGTCGGCTTGGCCGCGCGGGCAAACCAGTAACGATTCGAATCTTCAGGACGGATCAGCTCTGCCATGGGCTAGTCTTTGTCGTCCTTCTTGTCGTCTTTATCGTCTTTGTCGGCGCCCGGTTTCTCTTCTTCGCCCGCTGCTTGTATCTTGATCTTCGTTCCATCAGGCAGAGCGTATGCCGCATTGCTAATGACCTTCTCGCCCGCCTTCACTCCGCTCTTGATCTCGACAAGACTCTGCTTCGAGTCCGTGATGCCCGTCTGCACCTCGCGCACGTGGGCCACATTATCCGTACCCGCCACGGCGACCGTGGTCTTGCCTTCATCGGTCTTCACCAATGCGTTCATCGGCACCGCCAGTGCCCGCTTCACGTGGGCGGTCTCAATGCTGAGCTTGGCCGCCGCCCCAGGACGCAGTTGCCCATTCTTGCCCGCGCCTGCCTTGCCCGTCGTCGCCCAGATCTCCACCGTAGTGCTGTTAGGATCGAGCGCCGGACTCACTTGCGATATCTTCGCGGCCACCGGTTCGCCGCCATTCACGCTGATGGTCGCCGGATCGCCTACCTTTAATTGCGCTGCAATATCCTGCGAGACGTGTGCCTTCGCGATGATCGCTGAAGTATCCATCACCGTGATCAGCGGTGTACCCGCCGCGGCCATCTCACCCGCATAAGCCGGCCGTTCCGTCACCACGCCATCGATCGGGCTGCGTATCTCTGAATAGGCCAACTGCGCCGACGCCCCTTCATACTTGCCCTTCGCCTGCGTCAGCTGGCCTTGCGCATTCTTCATCGCCTGCGCTTCTCCCACGTTCTGCACCGATTGCAGATGCTTGGCCGCCTGCTCATAAGCAGCTTTCGCCTGGACGTAAGCCACCTTCGCGGAATCCAAATCCTTCCGCGGCATAGCGCCTTGATCGAATAACTGCTGCCGGCTCTCTATCACCTTGGTCTGCGCATCCAGGTTTTCTTTCGCTTGCTGCACGTCTAACTGGGCTTTCTGCACATCTTCCGGGATGCTTGCTTTGGTCGATGTCGCATACGCAGCCTCCGCTTGCTCGAACGCGCCTTTGTTCTCGGTGACGCCCGCCGCTAGGTCGCGGTTCTCCAGCGTGGCCAACAGCTCGCCTTTTTTCACGCGAGCGCCACGCGGCACGTGGAACGCCACTACCGGCGCGCTTATTTTCGGCGTGATGGCCGCTTGATTTACAGGCCAAAGTACCGCATCAACGGTGACTGTTTGCGTAAGGTCAGTCGGCTTCACCTCGGCCACTTGTACGCTGACCAGCGCGGTCGGTTCCTTCTCGTCGCCTTTGTCCTTACAGCCGATAATCGCCGCCAGCATGCACAGCGCTATCAATAATGAATGTATTCGCATTCGCTTAGAGCGTCCCTGTCAGAGTCTGTAGATTCGCCAGCGCGGCCCGATACCTGACTTCACCATCATCATATGCGTTACGCGCCGCCGCCAAACTGTTCTGCGCGTCAACTACCTCAAGCACCGTCGCCTCCCCGCTTTGATAACGTAGCGTGGTCAAGCGCAGGCTGTCCGCCGCCAACTGTGCAGACTGCCGCAACAAATCCAGCTCAGCCTGGGCCGCGTCCACCTCGCCATACAGGGTCTTCAACTGTCCCAATAGCTTGCGTTGCGCAAATGTCAGCTCCAACTGCGCCTGGTCGCGCTTCAAGATGCTCTGCTTCACCTTGCTGTGCGTCGCGCCCCAGTTCCAGATAGGCAGAGTCAATGCCGCACTCGCGGAATAACCCAGGTTGCTGATGCCGTCCGTCTTCGTAGCGAAGTGCGTGGCATCGATCCCGTAGTTGTAGTCCAACGCGACCACCGGCAGGTACCCGGCCCGCGCCGCGAGTACACCCATGCGCTCTGCCCTATACGCCGCCATCGCTGCCCCAAGATCAGGATTGTTCTGCTTAGCCAGCTTCTCGACTTCTTCCATCGGCGGCAGCGCATCCGGCAGCCGCAGATCGTCCACGACAGAGAAGTTCTGGTTAAAGTCAGGGAAGATCAGCAGCGCCAGGTCCACCCGCGCCCTTTCCATATCGACGCGGGCTTCGCGGAAGGCCACCTGCTTGTCGTTGTACTGCAACTGCGCTTTGATCACGTCAGAGTGCGCGACCTCGCCGCCGTTCTCCAGCTTCTTGCTCACGTCGAGAAATCTCGCAGCCTCGTCCCCCACCTGCTGTGCAGTGGAATACTTGCGTTGCGCCACCACAAACCCGTAGTACGCCTGCACGACAACCACCACCAGCCCGCGCTTGGCGATCTCCGCTCTTGCCTTCGCCACATCCTGCACCGCAAGCGCTCGAAAATAATTAGCAAAGTTTGCGGGATTAAACTCCTCATGCGCGTTGCCTTGGCTTATGTACTCATGCACGGCATTGTTCGCAACGAACCGCGGAGCGTTGTCCACCGGCGTTCCATTGATTCTCGTTGGCTGCGTGTACAGGTACTGCGCGTTGTAATTCACGCTGGGCAGCAGCCCGGCCACGGCCTGCACCTTGTCCTCACGCGCGACGCCCGCATCAGTCAGCGCCGCGTGATAATCCGGCGAAAGCTTCTTCGCCCGCGCGATAGCGTCACTCAGCGTGACCACCGTCGGCGCGCCGTTCTGCAAATTCTCTTGCGGGACACCCGCCGGCGATGCAGGCTGCGCCATGAGCTGCCCACCTGAACCCGACGCGACGGGCGCATCCTTAGTTTGCGCGAACAAAGTTGCGGACGACAATAACGCAGCTACAACAACTCGAGCTAGGCTCATGACAACGTCTCCTGAGGAACGAATCGCAAGGCAGCCATTATCAACGATGGCATTTCTTCCAGTCCAACAGGAACCGGCCTGCCTCACGCAGTCGTGCCCCATCCCTTATCGCCGCGGTTTTGTTTTATGCGGCGATAGGGTGGGCAGCCCGACAATTTGCTCAGCCTCGAACTACTACTGCGCTGTTTTGCTTTTGACTTTTCTAGCCACTAGCCACTAGTCACTAGCCACTGACTTATACTTTCTTCCGCCATGAAACTCCTCACTACCATCCTTCTGTTACTCGTCTCCGCCTTCGCCCAAAAGCCCAACGCCGCTCATCCCCGGGACAAAGCGATCAAAGACCCCGACACCCGCGCCTGGTGGCATCTCACCGAGGCTCTCTCCGATGACAACATGGAAGGCCGCGACGTCGGCTCTGCCGCCTACGATCGCGCCGCCCAACTCGTCGCCGACCACTTCAAAGCGGCGGGCCTCACCCCCGCCGGCGACCCCGCGGGCGACAAAGCCACCTTCTTCCAAGAAGTTCCCATGCATGATGTGCAAGTCATGCCGGATGGCACGTCGTTCGTGCTGCTGCGCAACCTTGACGGCAAGGGTGAGATCCAGCAGCCTTACAAGTTCCTTCACCAGATCACCATCCGCGCTAGTGATGATCTGCCCGCAACCTTCGAAGGCGAGCTAGTCTTCGCCGGATATTGCGCCCCTAAGCAATTCAGCACCACCCCGCCCGACGCCGCAGACCCGGCCAGCGCCAAAGACAAGCCCATCGTCTCCGGAAAGATCGTCCTCTGCTTCGCCACTCACGACCGCAAGCTCGTCGAGCCCGCGCAGCGTACGCAGGCCCTGCGCGACGCCGGCGCCCAAGCCGTCATCCTCGTGGATGACCCCTCATGGCTCGAGCCTCCGCGCTGGCCTGTGCCCTACGCGCGAACCGTCACCAACGTTGATCCCAACGCGCTCACGCCCCGCGCCAGCCGTCCTAGCCGCGCCGGCGGCAGCGCTGCCAACCGCCCGTCCAACCTTCCCACGCTCACGCTCAACAACGCCGCCTTCGCTGAGTTCATTGACGCCAGCGGCAAAGACGGCCGCGCCATCCTCGCCAAAGCCACGCGCGGCGAGCCGCTCGAGTCGTTCCCCGTGAACGCTCGGCTGCGCGTCACGCTCAACCTGAAGTCGCGCAACTACTCGTCGCGCAACGTCGTCGCGGTACGCGAAGGTACTGACCCTAAGCTCAAGGACGAGTACGTCGTCCTCACCGCCCACCTTGACGGCTACGGATACGGCGAGCCCGTGAACGGCGACAACCTCTACAACG
>JAICWB010000233.1 GCA_025935035.1 Terriglobales bacterium | reverse complement strand
TCAACGAACCCCGCGCCTATGCGAAGAATTATTTTCTCGGCGACGGTCTCACTTCGCAATTCTTTCTCTCACATACGCCGTTCACGCGGTTCGTTACCACGATCGCGCAAGAGGAATTCCAAGACGGTCCGCTCAATCCTCTTTTGTGGAGCGCGGTCGATCCAACGTCGGCGTTCTCCACGGGCGGCGGCAAACTCAACATGCATGGTGGAACCGGCGTTGATGGCCAGACCGTGCTGCAGTTCGTGGAACAGATCCAGATGGCCGGCTCTGTCCGCCTGCAGCACGGTGAACTCGAACTGGCCGCTGCGAGCAGCGGCATCATCGGTGGGCTTTACAACGGAAGCGTTTCGCAAGCCGATTGCGTCGCCGGATTCAAGCTCTCGCCTTCTGGAAGCTCAACGTCGATCTCCGCGTTCGTGAGCGGAGCCGCCATCGGCTCGCCCATCGCTTCCGTCGCCGGACACAAATACGCGCTCACCACCCGGGTTTACTGCTCAGAAGCATTTCGCAGCGAAGAGCAGTTCCATTCGTCGTCGCATCCCGGAGGCAGTCCGGGCGGAGGCGCAGCGCTCACCGCGTCGGTCCGCGTGGTGCTTGAAGTCCATGACATCGATCCCACAAATCCAGCAACCCTCGCCGCGCCATCCACTATCTTGTATGACGGCATCGTCCCCGCCGCGCCGGCGTATTGCACATACGCGCCCGCAAACATCGTAAGCGCGAACTGCACGCTGGATTTCATTGAGATCAGTCGCGGACTCGACGCGCTCATTCGCAACACCATTCCAGGCAACGCCACGGTTACGCGTCTCGCGGGCAACGTTGCGGACGGTGCCCAGTGCTCCGTCTCGCAGACAGGCACGCTCCGCTTTTTCTCGCCTTACATTCCCGTGTCGAATGAGACCATCGAGGTAAGCTTTCGCACCACAGGTCGCGCGACCGCCCGCGTACAAGATGCGTCCAGCATTGCGGCGAAGGGATTGCGTTCCGCGGTTCACCGAATCGCCCACCCCGCGACGCGAGACTCGACCGACTGCGAGAATGCCGCACTCGCCATACTCGAAGACAGCACGCAAACCGCGCTCACGGCCGAATACGAGACCATCGCAGACTTCATGCCCGGCGGCCCGGCAATCGATCCATGGCCTGGCGACGTGTGGATCGTCATCGCCGCATCGCGCGGCGTGAACGCGCCCGTAGTTTTGCGCAGCGTTGAGCTTAAGGTTCTCAGCCTGCTCGACGATCGAAGTCTCTACAAGCTCACCTTCGCCAATGACGCCGCCGCAAGTCTCAGCTTCGAATTCACCCCGGGCGTTTTGAACACCGTGCTCGATCCAGTCATCCCCGCCGCAAGTGGCAGCTCCAGCTTCATTGCGAATCTGCCGGACGCAGCCATGTCCGGTCTGACCTCGACCACCATGTCGATCGACGCAGGCATCGCACCGCCCGCAGGTGGCGGCATAGAAGTGCGCAGCAGTGATTTCGCCTGGAGCGCCGAAGGCGACACTAACCTCATCGGCCGCTTTACCACGCAAAGCTTTACCATCCCGCGCCTAGCGCGTTCGCAAACCGTCTACGTCCGCCAGTACGACTCGAGCACTCCCCGCAAATATTCGCGCTACTCAACGGTCCTGCACGTGGACTACCCATTCTGACTTTGTCGAATGGTGGCCCTGATGAAACACATCCCGAGGGCAGCGAGGGAACCCTATCACTCTGCACGTCGTGTGCTTGAACCACACTTGAATGCAAGAAACATTAACCGCGGAGTGCTGACCGCTTTCACCGATAACCGAAAACCGAAAACTGATAACCACCCCGTGCAACGTGAAACTCCTATGACTGAATTCGAAAAACTCGTACTCGCCGACCTCGCCGTGCTCAAAGCTGAGATGAAAACCCTTCTCGGCAACGGACAGCCCGGCCGCCTGGTAAAACTCGAAGACAAAGTCGCCAAACACGAAACCGCGCTGCAACGCGCAGTAGGCTTCGGGACGTTGGGCGGCCTCTGCCTGACGCTAGTCCACCTCGGCATCGACTACCTGCGCCTTCATCACTAAGCAGCGCGACACCGTCGCTCGTGTGGCACAGCCGTCCCCGGCTGTGCGGTTGGTATTTGTCATTCCGAGGAGCGCTCTTTGCGACGAGGGACCCCTATCACTCTGCAATCAACCCGCACAAGCTACGTCTCGCATTCTGCAATGCCATCCACGTCTGAATGCTGCATGCTGACCGCTTTCACTGAAAACCGACAACCGACAACCGATAACCGAGAACCGATAACCACGTGCAACGTGCAACAGTGCAACGTGAAACATTCCGCACTCACTAAACAAGGAGCAACTACGAAATGAACTTCCTCGCCACTCTACTCAAAGGCATCGCGTTCGTCCCCGCCGTGGTCCACGGCATTGAAGCCCTGTTCGGCAGCAAGACCGGCGCCGACAAAAAAGCCGCCGCACTCTCTTTCATCGGCTCAGCGCTGTCTGTCACAGACGCCATCGCCGGCAAACAGATCGTAGATCCGGCAAAATTCCAATCCGGCCTAAGCCAGATCATCGACGGAGTAGTGGCCTGCCTCAATGCCAGCGCCTGGGCAAAGCAGCAGTAGTCGTCGCAAAGGCACGACTTTGATAACTTAGGTCAATGTCATCACCAGCCCAACCAGATGCGGCCGGCGGCGCGGAACTAGACATAACCGGACTGGTAACACTTTTGATAGCGTCCGCGTTCGGTGCGCTAAAACCTCAAATTAGGAGGGCCGGCTGCTTTAAGTGTCGTCGACCCGATGGTCGAACCTGGGACCTTCCGAAAAGCTTCACAGACTACAAGGTTGCAGATCCTCAAAAAACTAGTGTTCGTGGAGCGGCCCCGAAGGTCATCATCGAGAGGGAATCCGATCCTGAAGACTGGTACATCGTCAAAGCCGCAGAGATGCATGGGGCTCGGGAAACGCTCACAGAATTGCTAATCAACCAACTGGGGCGTCGTCTCGGATTCGAAATGGCGCACAGCGGAGTTGTTCGACTCAATGGGGAACTATGCTTTTGCAGCCACAATTTTCTGCAAGCCGACGAGGACATGCGGCACGGAAGCGTGTTAATCGAAAGTTTTTTCGACTATGACCTCGGTGCGGTAGGAAAAAATCCTTGGAGCGAACAAAGAACATATGACGTGGACATGATCCGCGACCTTCTGGAAGAGTACTGTAAGGAAGACTTCACCATAGTTTTCCAAGGCTTCGTGGATATGTTAGTTTTTGACGCTCTTACTGGGTCAATGGACCGTCATATGCAGAATTGGGGAGTGGTCGCCACCCGCGTGTTACCTGAGAAGCGCAGGTTTGCGCCGATATTCGATTCGGCAAGGGCTTTGCTCTGGGACTACGAAGACGATAAGATTGAACGCCTTACGGGCGAACCGGTTCGCTTGAAGGGTTATACCGACAGAGCCCGGCCGAAGGTGGGATTTGCGTCAACCGGAAAGGCTATAAATCATTTTCAGCTTGTCGATCATCTATTTGCAAGGTACCCAGAACCCACGAAGGCAGCTCTTACCAAGGTAACCCCCGAAAAGGTTAGCGCTGCGTCTAAACTTGTGAGAGAGTATCCGTTCAAACGGGCTTTCTCCCAAATCAGAATAGATACGATTATCAAGCTTCTGGCGATTCGCTCAGAACGGTTGGAGCAAATAGCCAGTGGGAAAGGAGGGGCCAATGTCTAAGTTGTCTTTAAGATGGAAAACACCACCGCCGACGATTCATGTCTATTATGGCGAACATCTCATCGCCGAGCTTACCCGCGAGATGATGGGGCAACAACGCCTTTATCATTTTCGCTATCTGCCTGAGTTTAAGGCTTTGAGTCTCGCGCCCCTACCTGGATTATCGGCTGACAAGGCTGAGCATTGGAGTCCAGCACTCTGGGCATTCTTTTCGGAGCGTATCCCCGATTTACGCCGTCCCGAGATTCAAGAGCTACTCAGGAAGAAAAGAATCAACAAGGAAGATGAGTGGACGTTACTGTCAGAACTTGGCACGAGGACTGTAACGGATTCCTTTGAACTGAGGAAGGTGGCATAGCACTAGCTACCCACCAATATGCACCATGCTCCTTGACGGCTTCTGGAAGCCCGGCTCACCGATGTGATGTCGGGCTTCTTTTTTCATCACAACGCCCTCGATGAACTTGGCCACTACATCATCATTCCCGCGCTGCATCACTCCGTAAAGGTCGTGGTCCATCTGTGAGAACAGACAGGTGCGTATCTTGCCATCACTGGTGATGCGTATGCGGCTGCATTGTCCGCAGAAGGGTTGCGACACCGGCGCAATGATGCCGATCTCGCCTTTGCCGTCGGCGAACTTATACCGACGTGCAGTCTCACTGCGTGCGTGATGTATCTCGGTGAGCGGCATGAACTCCGCCATGCGGATGAGTATCTCTTCCAGCGTCACCACGATCTGCGGCGACCACACGCGATCCTCTTCCAGTGGCATGAACTCAATGAAGCGCACGACCACATCCTCTTCACGCGCAAACTTTCCGAATTCGACGATCTGGTCGTCATTGAATCCGCGCATCAAAACGCAATTCACTTTGACGGGATCAAGCCCAGCCTTGCGCGCCGCCGCGATCCCCGCGCGAACATTCTCATATCCATTCGGCACACGCGTGATCCGAGCAAACTTCTCCGGATCCACCGCGTCCATGCTCACGGTCACGCGCGTGAGCCCCGCATC
>JAICWB010000106.1 GCA_025935035.1 Terriglobales bacterium | reverse complement strand
GAGGAAAGCCCGATTGTTGACAATCCCTCGCTCAACTCCTAAAATCTAAGTGGCCAAAGGTTCTATGTTGTCGCTGTAAACAACAGAATCTAAAGTATTTATGTCGTCCCATTCACAAATCGGGCCGCGCGAGCGCCAGATCCTGACCGCTATTGTTGAGACCTATATCTCCACCGGAGAACCGGTCGCTTCGCAGGCGGTCTCGCGCACTAATAAGGATGGACTTTCCTCGGCCACCATCCGCAACGTGATGGCTGACCTCTCTGAGGCAGGCTACCTGGAGCAACCGCACACCTCCGCCGGACGCATCCCCACGCCGGAAGCTTACCGCTATTACGTGGAGCAGATCACGGGACGCACCAAGCTCCAACACGCCGAGCCGGACACGCGCATCACCGAATCGTTCCGCGGAGTGAGTGATGTGCAGGATTTTATGGAGCGCACCTCGCATGTGCTCTCGCTCATCTCTAGTGGAGTGGGCGTGGCGGTAAGCACGGTGGGCAAGCGGAATGCGCTGGACCATGTGTACTTCACGCGCCTAGCGGGGCAGAGGGTTTTGGCAGTCGTAGTAACGACCAGCGGCATTGTTCGCGACCGCATGTTGCGTATGGACCGCGAACTCTCGCAGCAGGAGCTGGAAACGGCCGCGCGCTACATCAATGAGAACTTCCGCGGGTGGACGATCGAAGCGATTCAAACGGAACTGCAGCGCCGGATCGAAGACGAACGCAGCAAGTATGACCAGTTGATGAAAGCTGTCCGCGAGCTGTATCAGGGCGGCGCGCTGAATGACCCCGATTCGCCGCACGCAGTTTATGTGGAAGGCGTGGCGAACTTAGTTGTGAGCGAGGCCGACAAAGAGCGCCTCGGCCAGATGCTGCGTACGCTGGAAGAGCGGCAGAAGGTGGCGGAGTTGCTGTCGGCTTATTTGGATTCGAGGCAGGAAGCGGTGCGTGTAGTTGTTGGGTTGGAAGAGCAGATTCCGCAGATGAAGAATTTTGTTCTGATCGGCGCGCCGGCGCGGGTCGGCGATGAAGTTCGCGGCAACCTGGCGGTCATCGGACCCACTCGCATGGACTATGAGCACACGATATCCGCGGTGTCATACATCGCGAAGCTGTTTGACAAGATTCTGAATGAAGAACAGTAGGTTCAGTTGTTAGTAGTTAGTAGTTAGTTGTTAGGAAAGAGCAAGAGCAGAAGCAATGGCAAAGCACAAAGACACTGAAGTGCAAGAACACGAAGAGATGGTTCCCGCGCATAGCGAGAGCGACGATGAGGCGAACGCGCGTGCGGCGGACCGCGCAGCGGAAGGTGCGGAACAGTCACCGGGCGGCGCGGGGGATCCCAAAGACCAACTCGTCCGCCTGCAAGCAGAGCGCGATGCGTTGTTTGACCGTCTGGCGCGGCAGCAGGCGGAGTTTGAAAACTTGCGCAAGCGTTCTGCGAAAGAGCAGGCGGACTTCCGCGAGTATGCTGTTGCCGACACGGTAAAGCAACTGATCCCCATCATCGACAACTTCGACTTGGCGTTGAAGGCCAAGTCGAATGAAGCTGATTTGCGAAAGGGACTGGAACTGATCCGCAAGCAGATGGATGAACTGTTCACCAAGCTAGGCGTACAGGCGGTCCCAGCAAAGGGTGAGCCGTTCGATCCGCGCTTCCATGAAGCCATTGAGATGGTTGATTCATCTGATGTCAAAGAGAATCACGTGGTGGACGAGCTGCAACGCGGATACAAGTTGAAAGACAGGCTGTTGCGTCCAGCGATGGTTAGGGTTTCTAAACATAAATAGTGAAAACCCAACACGGAGGACAGAGATACAGGGAAACCCTATTCAATGTAAAACCCTTTAAGACTCTGTTTGTCTGTTCTCTGTGTTGGATTTTTATAAAGTTAGTATTGGCAAATATTTGACCACGAAAACAAAACGCGATTACTACGAAGTCCTCGGCGTCGAGCGTACTTGCACCGAGGTGGAGCTGAAGTCCGCTTACCGCAAGCTAGCGATGCAGTACCACCCAGACCGCAATCCCGGGAACGCCGAGGCGGAAGAGAAGTTCAAAGAGGCCAGTGAGGCGTACTCCGTGCTGAGTGACGCGAACAAGCGCGCCAGCTATGACCGCTTTGGACATGCAGCCACTAACGGCGCAGGCTTCGGTGGATTTGAATCGGTCGATATCAATGACATCTTCGGCGACCTCTTTGGTGACCTGTTCGGTGCAGGTGGCAGGGGCGGAAGGCGTTCGCGAGCTCAGCGTGGGAATGATCTGCGCGAAGATTTGCGGCTGACGTTTGAAGAAGCCGTCTTCGGCGTTAAGAAGCAAGTGAAGATCCGCCGCTTTGAATCGTGCGATGCATGCGACGGGCGCGGATTGGCGCCGGGCAAGTCCGCCAGCACATGCAACGGATGCCAAGGGCGTGGGCAGGTCAGGTTTCAGCAGGGATTCTTCAGCGTGGCGCGCACGTGTCCGCAATGCCAGGGCGCCGGACAGATCATCACTGATCCCTGCACCAAATGCAAAGGTGATGGACGCTTGCTGCACGAGCGCACGCTCGATGTGCAAGTTCCCGCAGGAGTGGAAGATGGCACGCGCATTCGCTACGGCGACCAGGGCGAAGCGGGCATGAACGGCGGTCCGGCGGGCGACCTCTACGTGGTGCTGCATGTGAAGGAGCACGCGTTCTTTGAGCGCGAAGGCAACGATCTCTATTGCGCAATACCGGTGTCGTTCCCGCAGTTGGCGCTGGGCACCGAGATCAATGTCCCAACGATTCATGGCGACCACAAGTTGAAGGTGCCTGAGGGAACGCAGCCCGGCACGCGGTTCCGCATCCGCAGCAAGGGCGTTCCTGTGCTGAACAGTTCGCAGAAGGGCGACCTCTATGTTGAGGTGCGCGCGCAGACGCCGAGCAAGCTGAACAAGCGCCAGCGCGAGTTGTTGCAAGAGTTGGACGCGCTGACCTCGATCGAGAACAAGCCGCAGAAAAATCTGTTCAACAAAGTAAAAGACATTTTCGGCTAAAGCCGAAGGAGCTTGATTGCGCTTAACCGGCATTCACCTGTACTCGTATGTTCTGCTGGTGGCTGCTTTCGGCGCGTCGTTGGTGCGGTTCACGCGCAACTTCCATTCGGCTGAGATGCAGAGCGTGCGTCTGCAGGATTCGCGTGTCCGGTTGACGCAGCGGATGCTTGGCTTGGTTGTGTTGGTCGGCGCGGCCGCGCTGACTGCGTTCTCACTGCTGCATATCGGCGTGTCTTGGTTATGGATGGCCGCGCTGGTGGCATGGCTGAGCGGCGCGCAGTCGTTGCTTGTGTTGGTCTTTGGGTCTCCTCAACAGATCCTGTGGATGGAGCGCGTGTTCGGCGTGTTGTTTGCCGGAGTGGCTGCGCTTATCTATCTCTTCTTTGTACGATGACACGACGCCGCTGGATCGCTGACGAAGTGAGTGGTGAGGCCGCCGCGCTCACGGGCGACAACGCACGGCACCTAGCGCAGGTTCTACGCGCGCGTGTAGGTGAGCAGTTTGATATCGCGGCTGATGGGCGCGTGCGTTTGGGGACAGTTACGCGCGTAGCGGATGAGCGTGTGGAGTTTTCGCTGGGCGAGGAAGTAGCGGCTCAGTCAGTTGGAGCAGTTCGCGTTGAGCTGCTATTGGCTGTTTTCAAGTTTGATCGCATGGAGTGGGCGATCGAGAAGGCTGTTGAGCTTGGAGTGGTGCGGGTCACACCGGTGATCGCGCGGCGGACGGATGCGCACCTGGCAAGTGCTGCTGCGAAACGAGTGGCGCGTTGGCGCAAGATCGCGAAGGAAGCGGCGCAGCAGTCGAGACGGGCGGATGTTCCTGAGATCGCGGAGCCGGTGAAGTTGAAGTCGGCGCTGGAAGTTACAGCGGCGGACTCCGGACAAAGAATCGTATTGGCAGAATCTGAGCGCGGGTTCTCTCTGGTTGAAGCGCTGAAGGCAAAGCCGCAGGCAACTTCGATCTTGGTTGCCGTTGGTCCTGAAGGCGGTTGGACGCCGGATGAAGTCGAGCTTTTCTCGGAAAAAGGGTGGGTTTCCGCCTCGCTTGGTGCGACCATCCTGCGGGCTGAGACAGCGGCAATCGCGGCTTTGGCGATTGCGTCCGCGTTTCCCACAGACACTCAGTAATAATTCCCATTGCCGTTTTTTCTTCGCCCATCCATAATGGGCAAACCGTGCCCTTCACCCCGACTCCCGAACAACGAAAGGCGATTGAACACCATACCGGCCCCATGCTGGTAGTGGCAGGCGCCGGTTCGGGAAAGACCAGCGTGCTGGTGCAGCGCATATCTTGGCTCATCCGCGAAAAAGGGGTCGCGCCAGAAGAAATATTGGCGCTTACTTACACAATCAACGGCGCGGCGAGGATGCGGCGTGGCGTGCAAAAGGAATTGGGCGCGCAGTTCGACGCTGAGAAGCTGCGCGCGCAAACGTTCCATCAATATTGCAATGGCCTGCTTACAAAGCACAGCAAGTCATTTGCCGCGCTGGATGAAAATGACCTGAAGGTCTATCTCAATCTGCATGTCGAAGACCTGAAGCTGGAAGTTTTCAGCAAGGCGTCGAGTCCGGGGGATTTCATCGGTGACCTATTGGCCTTCAACGACCGGTGTCAGGATGACCTCGTAAATGCCAAGGACTATCAGGATTATGTGGACCGGTTGGTGGCCGACACGACGCTACCGCTTCCACGGGTAGGAAGTTCAAAGAAGGAGATGCCGCGGGAAGAGGTGCTAGCGCGGTGTCAGGAAATCGCCAAGGTTTACACATATGTGACCGGATTGCTGAAGAGCAAGGGCTGGGGCACGTTCGGAAACATGGTGATCGAGGCGGTCGAGTTGTTGCACGACCCAAAAATATTGGCGGCGGAGCAAGCTAGGACGAAGTTCATTCTGATCGATGAATTCCAGGATTCGAACTTTGGTCAGATCGAGTTGGCGCAGCGACTGGGTGGGGAAGAGGCCAACATCTTCGCGGTCGGGGACCCCGATCAGGCGATCTATCGCTTCCGCGGAGCGACCAGCGCGGCGTTTGATGAGTTCCGCAAACGCTTTCCGCAGACCAAGACCGCGACGCTTTCCATGAACTATCGTTCGGTGCCTGCTGTGCTGCAGACGGCCTACGCTGTGATCAAAGAAAACAAGATGGATGGGCGCGAGCCGCTGGTGTCGGGTCGGGCGGAAGCGGCGAAGGTGTCTGGCGCGAAACTGCCGGAGTTTCCGCCGGAGATCGTGGTCACGCCCGATGCGATCACCGAAGCAAAGTATGTGACGGACGCTATCGAGCAATTGCAGGCGGAGACGCAATGCGGGTGGCGCGACTTTGCGGTTCTGTATCGGCAGCATGAGCACAGGTCGGAAGTTGTGGCGGAACTCAATGCGCGTGGGATTCCATATCAGACGCGCAACACTGATCTGCTGTGCGCGCCGGAGGTGCGAGATGCAATCGCGGTGCTGCGGGCGGTGCGGCGTCCGGAAGATGCGGTCAGTTACTTCCGCGTGGCGGCGATGCCGAAGTTCAAACTAGATGCCGAAGAACTGCGGCTCACATTGGCTCATGCGAAGCGCGGGACGCAGATGGAATTGCTATTGCGCGAGGTAAAGAACGGCAAGCGCGTGCTGGATGCGCTGGAGCAGGCGCGAAAGAAGATGTCGGCGACGAAGGATGCGCTGAGTGCGTTGCAACTGCTGGTGAAGGAGTTCAGCATAACCGGCAGTGCTGAGCTGAAGATGTTCCGCGAGTTTGTGGCGAAATGGCAGGAGAAGCCGATCACAGAGAATCCCTCGCTCGACAGTTTCCTCGAATACCTTGATTGCTTCATCTCAGTGGGCGCCAAAGTCAGCGTGAATGCGGATGGTGATGAGGCAGCGGAGATTCCGGATGCGATACAGCTTATGACCGCGCACTCGGCTAAAGGAATGGAGTTCAAGCACGTGTTCGTGATCCGCGCGAACTCGGGGTCGTTCCCCAGCAACGGACGCGAGCCACTGTTCGAATTTCCCTGGGCGCTTTCAAAATCACTGCTTGCGGCGGAGGAGATACCTGGCCACAAGGAATTGCACAAGCAAGAGGAACGTCGTTTGTTTTACGTCGCGTGCACGCGGGCTGAAGATGCGCTGGGGCTGTACGGCAAGCCGTATCGGAAAGACAGCCCTAATCCGACCGGATACCTGAAGGAATTATTGGCAGACCGCAGTGTGAAGGGCGTGATCCGCGAGCGGCGCATCAACGACTCGAGAGTGGACATCCACGCGCGCGCCGAAACGATTACGCAAGTTGCGGAGTGGGTCGCTTCGCAGCCGCAACAGTTGATGCTGGAGCAGCTGAAGCTGAGTGCCAGCGCCATCGATTGCTATTCAGGATGTGGCCTCAAGTATTGGCTGCGCTATGTGTGGAAGCTGCCGGAGGAGCCTGCGGCCACGTTGCAATATGGGTCTGTGATCCACAACGTGCTGAAAGGATACTTCGACGCAGTGAAGGCAGGGCGCAGGCTGACCAAGGAGGACCTGATCCTTGCGTTCCGCGATCAGATGGAGAATGCCCACGTCGAAGACCACTATCAACTAAAGCTTTATTTGGCGCAGGGTGAGCGCCAATTGGCGGCGTTCGCGGAGTCGCGCGAAGGAAAGCCGCAGCCAAAAGTGTTGGCGACGGAAAAGTCGTTCGCATTCGAACTGGATGGTGTTCTGGTGCAGGGAAGGATGGACCGCGTGGATGAGATCTCCGCTGGCAGTGTCGCCATTCAGGATTACAAGACTGGCAAAGCGAAGAATGAGAAATTTGCCGAAGACAGCCTGCAGTTGACGATCTATGCGCTGGCGGCGAAGCGCGAAGGCATGCGCGCGGACAAGGTCAGCATTTATAACCTGGAAAACGATACCGTGATCGAGGTGGAGCGCAGCGATAAAGACCTGGCGGAGGGTGAGCGCGAGATCAAGAAGGCGGCGAAGGGGATCCGCGAAGGCGAGTTCGCGCCTAAGCCGAGTTTCGGGTGCAAGTGGTGCGCGTATGCGTCGATCTGTCCGGCGAAAGAAGAGCGGGTGATCTCAATCGCGAAGAGTGTAGCGGCGGTGCAGTAAGAGAAAAATTATGCAGATATTGATGTTGGTGATCATCGGAGCTGTGGTGGGCGCAGCCGTGGCGTGGCTACTAGCGCGGGCTACCGCAGCGAAGACATCCGAGCGTTTGCGCGGCGTTGAGCAGCAAGCCGCTGGTTTGGCAAAAGAGCTAATGAACGAACGAGCCAGTGGCTTGCAATTGCGCGCCGAGGCCGAGCGCGCCAAGGCGACTCTCGAAAGCGAGCGTAAGAGCTTTGAAGAGCAGAAGGCGTTACTTGCGGACAGCGAAAGGCAATTCAAGGAGTCATTCGCGGCGCTTGCTTCTGAAGCTTTGCAGAAGAACAGCACTGACTTCCTGCAACTGGCGAAGACCAAGCTAGAGGGACAGCAGACGCAGGCGACAAAAGAGTTGGAACTGAAGAAGCAGGCGGTAGAGTCGCTCGTGAATCCACTGGCGGAGACTCTTGCGAAGCTGCAAAAAGAAGTGCATGAGGTCAGCGGCGGGCAGAAAGACCTCAAGACCGAGACGTCACGTTTAGTGACGGCGCTGCGCACGCCGGTGCATCGCGGCCGCTGGGGCGAGGTTCAGTTGAAGCGAGTAGTGGAACTTGCCGGCATGGTGGATCGCTGCGACTTCCATGAGCAACTCAGCTTCACGACCGACGAAGGTGCGAAGCAGCGTCCGGACATGACCATTCATCTGCCGAATGGGCGCGAGATCGTCGTTGATTCGAAAGTTGCGTTCGACGCCTTCTATGACGCCATGGCGACTGAAGACGAGACCATCCGCGCGGCGAAGCTCAAGCAACATGCAGCGCAGGTGAAAACGCATCTGCAGAAGCTATCGAGCAAAGCGTACTGGTCGCAGCTGGTTTGCACGCCGGAGTTTGTGGTCGCATTCTTGCCGGGTGAAGTCTTCTTCAGCGCCGCGCTGCAACAGGATCCCAGCTTGATCGAGTACGGCGCTGAGGAAGGCGTGATCCTCGCTACCCCGACGACCCTCATTGCATTGCTGAAAGCCGTGGCGTATGGATGGCGGCAGGAGCAGCTCACCGAGCATGCGCTGCAGATACAGGAGCTCGGGCGACAGATGTATGAGCGGCTGTGGAAGCTGGTGGACAAGCTCGATAAGGTGCGTGAACGCATCGACCAATCAGTAAAAGCGTTTGACGAATCGGTAGGGTCGCTGAATCATCTACTGACACCGGCGAAGAAATTCCATGAACTGGGGGCAGCGAGTGGGGAAGAGATATTGTCCATCGATACGGTCGAGAGGTCTCCGCGGGCTTTGCCCGAACGCAAAGACGCCGCGCAGTTGAAGTTGAAGCGGCTGGCGGCGGCTGCGGGGGATGAGGGTGAGGAATAGGTTTCAGTCGTCACCTTTGGGACTGTGTCCATCTTGCGCGCCCTAACCCGGCATCTCATGCCGGCTTATTTTCGTGGTGTCCTTCGGATATGTTTCCGACAATCGTTTGAGGCCTGAAGTTTGCCGAACGCCGTATGCGGTCTGGAGCGCAATGGCGACTGTGCCACTATCGATCATAGCGGTTTACCGCAGCCCCTCTCGCCCACCTGGGAAATGCGCGCAGGTGGTGCACCCACAAACATTCAACACAAAAATTTAAGGGGACCTCTTTCGGAGGTCCCCTTATGGTTGCCGTTCAGAACAGTTACTTCTTTTTCTTTGCGGCCTTCTTTGCCTTTTTCTTGGTTGCCATTTTTCTATTCTCCCTTTTGAGTGACGTTGCCGTCACATTGTTGAAAAGTTTAAGTCATTGAAAAT
>JAICWB010000041.1 GCA_025935035.1 Terriglobales bacterium | reverse complement strand
GATGAAACGATTACAAGGACAGACCGCAATCATCACGGGCTCGAGTTCAGGCATAGGCAAAGCTGTTGCCATAGAAATGGCGGCCGAGGGTGCCAATGTTGTGGTGAATTATCCGGGAGGCGACCCCGGCATGGCCAATGACACCATGGCGAAGATCAACTCCGAGGGCGGCAAGGCCATCTGCTGCAAAGCTGACGTCAGCAATGAGGCTGACGTGCAGGCCATGTTCGCGGCGACAGTGAAGGCCTTCGGTACGGTCGATATCCTGGTCAACAATGCGGGCCTGCAGAAAGACGCGAGGTTGGTCGATATGACCGTCGCGCAGTGGGACCTGGTGTTGAACGTGAACCTGAAAGGGCAATTTCTCTGTGCGCGCGAAGCGACGAAGGAATTCATTCGCAGGGGAATGGCGCCAGACCGATCCAAGGCCCTGGGCAAGATCATCTGCATGAGTTCGGTGCATGAGGTGATCCCGTGGGCAGGTCATGTGAATTACGCCGCGTCAAAAGGCGGAGTCATGCTGCTGATGAAATCCATGGCGCAAGAACTGGCGCCGTTGAAGATACGCGTGAACAGCATCGGCCCCGGCGCGATCGAGACCCCTATCAACACTTCAGCGTGGGACACGCCCGAGGCATTGAAATCACTGCTTACGCTGATCCCCTACGGTCGCGCGGGAAAGCCGGTTGACATTGCCAAAGCGGCTGTGTGGCTGGCCTCCGACGAATCCGACTACGTGACCGGTACAACATTGTTCGTGGACGGCGGCATGACGCTGTATCCCGGATTCGCCACCGGTGGTTAAGCGACGGCGTCGAACCGTACGCTGTATACTTTCGGCCTGCACGAAGGAGAGTGTTTTATGAAGAAGCTTGTAGTCATTCTTATGAGCGCAGTCATGATGGCGTCGGTTGCGGCGGCGCAATGCGCTGGAATGAAGATGGGAAGCGACACGGCGAAATCTGCTTCGCCGGCCGGCAGCTTCAAAGCCAATTACTTCGAGGCTTTGGACCACCTGGAGAAAGAAACAGTCGCATTGGCGGAAGCGGCGCCGCAAGAAAAATACTCGTGGCGTCCGGGCGAAGGAGTACGCTCGGTCGGCGAGGTATTCATGCACATGGCGGGCGGAAACTATTCTTATGCCCGCATGATGGGCGCGGCCATTCCCTCTGACATCAATCCGCGGGAATTCGAAAAGTCTGCCACTGACAAAGCGAAGACTGTGGATACGCTGAAGAAGTCATTCGCGTTCCTGCGCCAGACCGTACAAAACCTCTCGGATGCAGACATGGCCAAAGCCATCAAGATCTATGGCAAAGACAGCAACGTTGCCGATGCCATGTTGATCTCGGTCACGCACCAATCGGAACATCTTGGACAATCGATTGCCTACGCTCGCGATATTGGAGTGGTGCCGCCATGGACGGCTGAACGACAGGCGCAGCAGGCAAAAACGGCAGACAAGAAATAGTCTCGAAGAAAATGAAAAGCGGCTGACCTTCGCGGTCAGCCGTTTTGTTTTGGAGATAACTACTTCTTTGCGGGCGGCGGCGCGGGCTGGCTCGCCGGCGGGATCTTGCCGTTGTCGCGCAGGTATTCGACCAGTTGGCCGTAGTGGTCGCGATTGTGTCCCGCGATGAAGATGAACAGGCTCAACCGATACAGCGGTGCTTTGCCTCCGAATATATTCGTCAGCGGCGACATGAGATTCGCATCGGTAGCGCCATCGGCCGCTTTGTGCAGCATGGCGAAAGAATCCTTCAAATACTGGACGATCTGCTCTTTCGTCTTAACGTTCTCCGGGCCATTCTCTTTTTCTTCATCAGTGAGTTTCGGAGCATCCTGTCCCAGCATCGCTGATGCGACCAAGACATTTGTGATGGCGACGTGCTTCACCATCTTGCCGAATGAACGTACGTCTTTGAATTCGCCATTGGTGGGCGCGAAATCGAATTTATCTGCCGGCATGGCTTCCACCAGCGGAACGAATTCACGCTCGATCCCACTCATCTGGCGATTGATGAGTTGTGACGCCGTGGGAGGGGCGGATGGGTTGGGTGCGGACTGGGCAAACGCCCCGGCGGCACACATCAGTAGTGCTGCGATAAAGCTAAAACGTTTCATTTATTCTCTCCTGGGGTGAGTGGTTTGAGTGATGCGATCTATGCTTTCAAATCTGCGAATGGCCATTCTCCGCGGCGCTGCGAGCGGACGAGATAAATGATCAATCCCGTGACGATCAGCACAGCCGCATAGCGGATCTCTTTCCAGTGATTCGGCCGCCAGAACATCACGTAGAAGAATCCGATGGTGGCGAGTATCGCCGGCAGTGGATACAGGTACATGCGAAATGGACGAACCAGACCAGGCTGCTGGACCCGAAGGACCATTACGCCGATAGACTGAGCCAGGAACTGAATCGTTAGCCGGATAATAACCAGCGCGGCGATCACGTCTGCCAGTTTAAGAAAGCAAAACAGCGCAGCCACTGCACCCATCCACAGCAAAGAAACGTGCGGAATGCGGTGCTTGGGATGGACCCGTCCGAAAGCTTTGAAGTAGTTGCCGTCTTGCGCTGCAGCATACGGCACGCGCGAATAGCCGAGTAGCAGTGAGAACACCGAGGCGAATGCGGTCCACATGATGAGCGCGGAAGCGAGAAGGCCAGCCCAGTGCCCGTAGATGCGCTCCATGAACGTAGAGATAATGTAGTAGCGGGAGTCACTGGCCGCTACCGCGCTCAATTCACGCCAAGGCAAAACACCGAGGATGCTGGTGTTCATTACCAGGTAGATCACAGCGACAGCCACGATGGAATACATCATGGCGCGCGGAATATTTCGTTCCGGGTCTTCCACTTCCTCGCCTAGAAAACAGATGTTGTAGTAACCCCAGAAGTCATACGTTGAGACAAGCAATGCCGCGCCCAATCCGAGAAAAAAACTGTGATCGAGAGCCCAAGCCTTCGCCGGAAAATCAAAAGCGCGCTTCGCGTCAAAGTGCGTGACTCCGGCAAAGATGACCCACGCGATAGTGATCAGGACGCCGGACCACATCAAGACGGAAAAGCGGCCTATGTCATCGATCTTGCGGTACAGCAGCCAGACGGCGAGCAGGCACGCACTCACCGCAACAAAAGCGGCGTTGGTGATCGATATGCTCGGAGAAGTTTCGCCAAAATACGGAAGCCCAAGACTCAAGGTGATGGTCATCCACGAGTGGTCGAGTGAGGGAAAGATGTACGCAGCATATCGGCTGAGGCCGATGCATCCGGAGGCGATGGAAAGTGGCGCGCTGAATGACAACTGCCAGATGAAGAGGAATGACATCAGGCGGCCAAAGCCATTCTCGCCGTAAATCCTTTTGAGATAGAAGTAGGACCCGCCCGCGCGGGGCATGGCAGCGCCTAACTCGGCCCAGACAAGACCGTCGCAGATGGCGAGCACCGCCCCGAGTATCCAGCCGAGCATGGCCTGCGGACCGCCCATCGCGCTAATGATCAGCGGAATGGTGATGAACGGTCCCACGCCGATCATGTCGATCATGTTCAGCGCGATAGCGCTGCGGAGGTTGAGTCCGCGGTGGAGCGACGCGCTATTTTGCGGCTGGCTCATGTCCCGCGCTCAGCAGGTTCACGTAGAGGCGCACTGCACCGGGCACACCGTACGGTAACTGCCGGAAGAAGGCGTAGCCGGTGTAGATGTAAGTTCCCTTACCGAATTTCGCTCGTAGCATTCCGCCGTTCAGCGGCTGCTCGCCGGGATCATTAGAAGCAAGCAGCGGCTGGAAGTGGTCGTCCCATGAGGACATGAAGTTCACGCCCCGTTCCTGCACCCATCCATCAAAATCCTTTTGCGTGATCGTGTTGGGGTAGTGGAAGACGGAATCGTTTGGCGCGAGAATGGTGACCGGCGCTTCTTCTACGCTTACGCGCTGATTGCTCAGTTGCGCAGGATACGGCGTGTACTTGCCGTTGTTGAAATCACTCACGCTGAAATTGTTTTGCACGATTAGGGTGCCGCCGTTCTGCACGAAGTCGAGCAAACGCTGATTGTTCTTCTTCACCGCCTCCTGCGTGTCGTAGGCCCGGATGCCGAGAATGATCGTGCCGTATTGGCTGAGGTCGGCGTGGGCGAGGTCTTCGTCCTTCAGCATCCTGACGTTGATGCCTAGATGCTCAAGAACGGCGGGGATGTCATCACCGGCGCCCATGATGTAGCCAACCTTTAATCCGGGCGGGAGTTTTGTATCGACTACGCTCACGCGCTGAGTCGCGCCCTGATAGTAATAAAACGTGCCGATGTCTTCGCGGCTGACGACGCTGAAGCCTTGGTCGTATTGCTTGCCGTTGTAGTCGATAGCAGCAGCAATGTTGTAGTCACCTTCACTAAGTTTGCCGGGCGAGACAGTGAACGATAATTCCTTCTTTACGACATCAGAAGAATCAAGCGATTGCTGCGCGGGAGAGACTGACCATCCTGCCGGAGTAGAAAGCTTCGCTGACGCTTTCGCCACACCGGGAACATCTTTCTGGACTTCCGCTTTTACTTCTAGCCGCCCATTTGCGGTGGAAGGAATGACGAACGCCGCGTGCTCAAGCTCGATGGCAAATGGCGGCACCACGGCGATCTCGCGGCGCTGGCCATCAACCATCGCGCTGGGTACCGCGCTGACTTCACCCTCTTCACCTTGATATTGATATTTCTGTGTGACGACAATGGGCGGTGGCGGAAGAGGCAGAGTAGCGTACTTGGGTTCGTCGATGACGAAGACCGCATCTTTGTCAGGGTCTTTGCGATGCCAGTATGGGCGGGTGTATTCGGCATTAGGAGGGACGGTGAATGTTGATATCTCAACCGAAGAATCTTTAGTGGAGGCTTGTTTTTTCCAGTTGTCCCACTGCGATTGACCCACGGGATTCACGCGAGAACCACTCGCATTGTTCAAGTGAGTGGAAACGACGAACTTCTGCCCCGGGACTACTTCGTTGGAACCATTGTCAGTCTTGAGATCGGCTTCGAGCGAGAGCCCAAGTGCGAGGTTCGCCGCTTCTTGGAATTGGCGCTCTTTTTCGTTGATCCTGTCGATCACCCGCAGTTCGTCTGGAGGCAAAAAGCCTGGAAATTTCGACGCTTTGCTGGTGGGGTCAACCAGCAGAAGCAGTTGATGACATAACTTTTTCCCTTGTAGTAGGGGCAGCGCCGCTTTTGCGGGGTCAGTCTTCTCGACCGCCGTAGCCTCATCTATCTTCTTCGCAATCTCCCGCAATAGGGATTTGAGTTCACCTTTATTCGACATCCTGCTGATGTCTTCGTCCCACGGGCGCGATGGATTGAATAGTCGCTCGCCTAAGCCCACTAACGTGGTATCGATCCCGTCAAAAAAGTCCTGCTCGTGCGTGCCGGCGGCCACTGCAGGCATCACCAATCCATAAGACCGGTAACTCGGCCCGGGCTGCACGGGATATACCTGCGCATTCTGCGACTTCTGATGGCTGTAGCCTTGCACGCCGAATTCGGCATAGCTCATACCCAGCGGCTCGAACTTTTCTCCCGCGGCGATGCGCACGGTGTAGTCGTCTGCGCCGCGCAGTCCCATATAAAGTTTTTTCACCTGCCAGGCCGGCAGGCCTTCTTTGAGCTGTTCAGGGAAACGATTCGGGTCAGCCGCCGCTTTTACCGCTTCAGGCGTAAGGATACCGACGGCTTGATGATTACCGTGTCCGTCACGCGGCGTACCGGAGAAACGCGATACGACAACATCCGGACGGAACGTGCGGATCACCCGCACCATGTCAGAGAGCGGTACGTCTTTGCCGCCCCATTTGTCGAAGGTCTCTTGCGCGCTCTTTGAGAAACCGAAATCAGCCACATGCGAGAAACGCTGTTTCACGCCGTAATAGCGGTCTGAGTCCAGGAGTTCCAGCGTGCGCAGCACGCCAAGTTCGTCAAAGAAGCCGCTTCCGGTCTTGTTCTGCCCGCCATCGCCGCGGGTAAGCGTCATCAACATCACGTCGGCGCCCTTACCGCGCGATTCATACACCAGCATGCCGCCGTCTTCATCGTCAGGATGAGCGGTGGTCATCATCATGCGGGCGGTGGTGTGCAGCCGGCGCAACATATCCTCGAGGCCAAGACGGCCGGAATCCTGCGGCAGTTTGCCATCCGCATTGCGGACGACGGGTGCCGGGATAGGACCGCTCTCGGCGCGCTGCTGCTGTGCTGCGGCTGAAAGGCCCAGGATCAGGACGGAAATGAGTAAGCGAACAGGCGCCAATCGGGCTACGCCACCTGGAAGATGAACACGCATGGTCATAATAGACGCACGATGCAGTCTAAATGAATCACATTAATTGCGCGCTTGTGATACAAAGACTCTCGCACCGCCCATGCCCAATCAACGACTCCTTGTATCTGACATCGACGGCACCCTCGTGACCCATGCCAAGCTGCTGACTCCGCGTTCCATCACCGCAGCCAATGAACTGCGTGAAGCAGGGCTGAGGCTTACCATCATCAGCAGCCGCCCGCCGCGCGGTATGAAGCATCTGATCGAGCCGCTTAAGATCAGCGAGCCGGTCGCGGCATTCAACGGCGGCATGATCGTGCGGCCTGACCTGTCGATCATCGAGCAGAAGCTTGTTCCCGCAGACGCCGCGAAAGAGTGCGTCGCCATCATTCAGCAGCACGGTCTGCATCCCTGGCTATGGACGGCACAAGAGTGGTACGTGCTCGATACCAAAGCTCCGCATGTTGAACGCGAGCAAAACACCGTGCGCTTCCTCTCTACTCAGGTGAGCAGCTTCGAGGAGCACATCGCTCTCGCCGGTAAGATCGTCGGTGTGAGTGATGACTACGACGCCGTTGTCCGCTGCGAGGCCGCGGTCCACGCCGCACTGGGCGAGCGTGTAGCTGCCAGCCGTTCCCAACCGTATTACCTCGATATAACGCACCCCGACGCGGACAAAGGCCGCGCCGTGCTTGCGCTCTCCAACATCTTGCACATCGACCCTAAGGACATCATTACGATCGGTGACATGCCCGGCGATGTTTTCATGTTTGAAAAAAGCGGGGTCAGCATTGCCATGGGAAATGCGCCTGCTGAAGTACAGAGCAAAGCAACATTCGTCACCACCTCTAACGAAGAAGAAGGTTTTGCGAATGCCATCGAACGATTCGTTCTGTCTCAACGCTCGAGTGCTTGAATGCGTTTGTAAAGTTTCGTGAAGCGGCTTGCCATCGCTTTGCAAAAAGAGTGAAATACTAATCTTCCTAGCCCAACTCCCTTTGAGGTACCACATGAAAGCCACACTAAGGATACTGTTCCTTTTCTTATTTGCCACTGCCCTACTTTCTTTTACCGCTTCCGCGCAGCGCCGCGGCAGTCGTGACATTCCTGCTCCAACTGACAACAGCGGCCCGAAAGATCCACTTGAAAATCTGCGATTCCGCAACCTTGGCCCCGCGGCCGGTGGCGGACGCGTAGCCGCGGTCGTCGGCATTCCCGGACAGCCAAATATTTATTACATCGGCGCAGCCGCGGGAGGCGTGTTCAAGACGGTTGACGGTGGTCTTTCATGGAAAGCCATTTTCGAAAAAGAAGACAACGCCTCGATCGGTGCCATCGCTCTTGCGCCGTCGAATCCGAATCTGGTTTGGGTGGGCACCGGGGAATCAAATATCCGTAATGACGTGGCTACCGGCAAGGGCGTGTATCTCTCCACAGATGCCGGTGCAAGCTGGAAATTCATGGGCCTGAAAGATGCGGGCCAGATCGCCAACATCGTCATCGACCCGCACGATTCCAACACTGTTTTTGTAGGCGTGCTCGGTCACGCCTGGGGCCCGAATCCCGAACGCGGAGTCTTTCGCACCACCGACGGCGGCAAGACCTGGGACAAAGTCCTCTACGTCAATGACACCACCGGCGTCAGCTCCTTGGTGATGGATCCTGGCAATCCCATGATCCTGTTCGCTGGGATGTGGCAGATGGTGCGACACCCGTGGAACCTGGATGATGGCGGGCCAAATAGCGGCATTTATCGTTCGACAGATGGCGGCAGCACGTGGAAGAAACTTACTGAAGGCTTGCCCGAAGGTCCTATCGGCAATATCGGCATTGCAGCTTCGGCAAGCAATCCGCGACACATCTATGCCCTCGTGGAAGCGAAGAAGGGTCTTCTCTATGACTCGCAAGACCTTGGCGACCACTGGCGCGAAGTAAGCAACAACCACGCGCTTGATGCCCGGCCGTTCTACTTCAGCGAGATGCAAGTGGCCCCGAATGACGAGAACCGTGTTTACTTTCTTTCCTTCGACGTACTTGCTTCCGACGATGGCGGTAAGACCGCCCACAATACCGGTCGAGGCGTTCACCCTGATAACCACACCATGTGGATCGATCCGCAGAACCCTGAGCGGATTATCTTGGGCAACGATGGCGGCGTTTACGTCTCGAATGACGAAGCGCGCACGTGGCGCTTCTTAAACAACCTGCCCATCGAAGAGTTTTATATGGTGGCGGATGACGGCAACACGCCGTACATGCTGTGCGGGGGATTGCAGGACAACAACGGCTGGTGCGGCGCTTCAAACACGTTGAACCGCAGCGGCATCGGCGAAAGCGATTGGTTCACAGTCGTCGGCGGCGACGGCGAATACGTTGTCCCCGATCGTGGCCCATCGCGAAATGTTTATGCAGATTCGCAAAATGGCTACATCCAGCGTGTGAATGTGAGCAACGGGCTCAGCAAGTCGCTTCGTCCATATTTCTTCGGAGTTGGCGATAAGAAACCCGCCGACCTGAAGTACCGCTTCAATTGGACCACCCCGATCATTGTGAATCCTTCGAACCCGAGCGAAGTGTACATGGGCGGCAATGTCATTCTGAAATCGACTGATGCCGGCGCGACCTGGAAGCCCATCAGCCCTGACCTCACGCGCAATGACAAGAGCAAACAGGAAAGCAGCGGCGGCAGCGTTGAACTCGACATGAGCGGCGCTGAAACCTTCGATTGCGTTCTCTCGATGTCGATGTCGCCGCTTGATAGCAAGATCATCTGGGCAGGCACTGACGATGGCGTCATCCAAGTCACGCAGGATGGCGGCGATCATTGGGCGAACGTAACACCGAAAGGTTTGCCGGAATGGGGACGCCTGCAGCAGATCGAAGCATCGCCGTTTGAACCTGGGACCGCTTATGCCGCGGTTGATTTCCACGAAGTGGACAACAACAAGCCATACGTTTACAAGACGAAAGATTTCGGCAAGACATGGACGGCGATCAACGAGGGCTTGCCCGACGATGTTCCCGCCCGCGTTATTCGCGAGAACCCGAACCGCAAAGGGTTCCTCGTTCTCGGCACAGACACGGGCCTCTTTTACTCTTACGACGATGGAGCCAAATGGATGCCGCTCAAGAGCAACTTTCCTACCACGCCCATCTATGACATCAAGTTCATAAAGAAGTCTCATGACCTGGTTGTTGCAACGCATGGCCGAGGCCTCTTCGTGATGGACAACATCACTCCCCTCGAAGAGTCCACCGGTGATAATGCCTTCCATCTTTTCTCCGTGCAAGCCGCGAATCACTGGCATTTCTGGAACAAGGGTGGATTCAGCGCCGGCAGTTTCGTTGCTCCCAACCCGCCGTCCGGCGCGGAGATCGACTACTACCTGCCAGCCGAGTTGAAAGCGTCACCGGAACAGCGCCGCAAGCATGAAGGCCCGGTAAAGATCGTGATCGCTGACGCTGAAGGCAAGACGGTCCGAACTATCTACGGGCCTTCCAAGATGGGTTACAACCGCGCCAACTGGGATCTGCGTTACGCCGGTCCTAAGCAGTTGAACTTCTTGCCGCGCAATGAGAACGCAGAAGAAGAGAATCCATTCTTCAACCGTAATGCCGGTCCGAGCGTGATTCCGGGCACATACAAAGTTACGGTGACTGCCAATGGAAAGAGTGAGACCAAGACGGTGGAAGTCGGCCTTGACCCGCGCTTCCCCAACGCTGACGTCAACGGCTTCAAGGCGCAGGTGGCTGCGGGACTTGAGGTCCGCGACGAAGTCTCCGCGCTGAACGAAGCTTTGAATCGCATCAATAGCCTGAAAAAGCAGCTCACCTCGATCGAGGACTTACTGGGTTCGACAGATGAGAACGGCATGCAGAACGCCGCTTACAAGCCCGTGCTCGATCAAGCCCGCCAGATGCGTCGCAAGCTGGACGCGTTGGAAACTCCCATCTATAACCCGGACATTCAACCCGGCGCGTCAGATGATCTGCACTATCTTTCGCGCTTCCAGAACCGCTTGCAGCGTTTGGGCGGCGTAGTGAACTCTGGCTATGCTGAAGCGCCGAACGAGTTGGCGGTGGAAGAAATGGGAGAGGTTCGCAAAGAGCTTGACCAGCACTTGAAGGAGATCAATGACTTCCTTAATAACGAAGTCGTTGCGTTCAACAAGCTGGCCATTGAAAAGGGTTCGTCCACCTTGTTCGCGGGCACGCCCATAACGGTGAAGTCCGCGAATGACAATGCCGCCGGCGCGCAAGAGGAAGACGACGATAATCAGTAACGCAAATCGCTGCTTAAAAACCCTCCGGAGTTCCGGAGACAAAATCCAACTCCGGAGGACAGCAGTGTCTAAGAAACACGCTTCGCTCGCAATCTCATTGTTGATTCTTGTGTCTGCGGCTTTGGCGCAGACGGTCGATCCCGCACAATTCTCTGATCTCCACTGGCGCATGGTCGGGCCATTCCGCGGCGGCCGCGCGCTCTCTGGCACCGGCGTGGTCGGAGACCCCAGTACGTGGTATTTCGGCTCGGTCGGCGGCGGCGTGTGGAAAACAACCGATGCCGGCATGACTTGGGAGCCCATCTTCGACAAAGAGCCCATTGCATCCATCGGCGCGGTCGCGGTGGCACCGTCTGATCCCAACGTTGTTTACGCAGGCAGCGGCGAAGCGGACATGCGTGATGACATCAGCTATGGCGCCGGTCTATATAAATCAACCGACGCCGGCAGAACTTGGAACTTCATCGGCCTGAAAGATAGCCGTCAGATCGGCAAGATCATCGTGGACCCAAAGAATGCTGACACCGTTTATGTTGCATCGCTGGGACATGCCTACGGAGCCAACGCCGAACGCGGAGTCTTCAAGACCACCGACGGCGGCAAGAGTTGGAACAAAGTTCTGTTCAAGGACGAAAACTCCGGCGCGATCGACATCGCATTCGATCCATCAGACAGCAATACGATCTACGCCGCACTGTGGCAGACCCGCCGTCCTCCATGGAATGTTTATCCGCCATCGAATGGCCCGGGAAGCGGTCTCTACAAATCGACTGACGCCGGCGCAACCTGGAAGCAACTGACGAACGGACTGCCGGTCGAAAACCTCGGGCGCATGGGCATCGCCATCTCCGCTGCCGATCCGAAGCGCATTTATCTCGTCGTCGATGCGAAAGAAGGCGGCATCTATCGGTCTGACGATGCCGGCGAAACCTTCACGCTCGCCGACAAAGAAGCGCGCGTCTGGGGACGCGGCTGGTACTTCGGCATCATCGCCGCTGACCCAAAGAATGCTGACAATGTTTTCGTAGCCAACACGTCCACTTACAAATCCACTGACGGCGGCCACAACTTCGTAGCCTTCAAAGGCGCGCCCGGTGGTGACGATTATCACGGCATCTGGATCTCGCCCGATGATTCCAATCGCATCATCATCTCGAGCGACCAAGGCACCATCATCACGTTGAATGGCGGCAAGACATGGAGTTCCTGGTACAACCAGCCGACGGCGCAGATCTATCACGTCGTCACGGACAACAAATTCCCTTACTGGATCTACGGTGCGCAGCAGGATAGCGGCGCCGTCACAGTTCCCAGCCGCTCGCGCTGGGCATCACTCACCGAACGGGACTTTCGCCCTATCGGCGTTGGTGGCGAGAGCGGCAGCATCGCGGTCGATCCCAAAGATTCGAACATTATCTACGGCGGCACAGTCTCGAAACTCAACTTCACCACATGGGAAGATCAGAACATCTCCCCCACGCTGGGACGCGAAGGTAACTTCCGGACGATCTGGACTCTCCCGCTGACTGCATCGCAAGCCGACAAAAACAAACTGTACTTCAGCCACCAGATGCTCTTCCGCACATCGAACGGCGGCAATACATGGGACCAGATCTCACCTGACCTCACGCGTGAAGATCCCGGCGTTCCCGCGAACCTCGATCCCATCACCGCGAAGTACGGCCTCGCCAGCCCGCGAAAGGGTGTGATCTACGCGATCGCGCCTTCGCCCATCGATGCCAACACTGTCTGGATCGGCACCGACGATGGTCTCGTGCAACTCACGCGCGACGACGGCAAAACCTGGCAGAACGTAACGCCGAAAGAACTCACGCCTTGGAGCAAGGTCGGAATCATTGATGCCTCGCACTTTGACAAAAATACTGCCTACGCCGCGGTCGATCGCCATCGGCTGGAAGACATCAAGCCCTACATCTATCGTACCCGGGACGGCGGCAAGACCTGGCAGATGACCGCTAACGGCATTCCGGAAGGCGCCTACGTAAATGCGGTGCGTGAGGACCTCGAGCGCAAAGGGCTGCTTTTCGCCGGAACTGAACTCGGCATCTACGTCAGCTTCAATGATGGCGATAACTGGCAGCCATTGCAATTCAACTTGCCGGTGGCTTCTGTCCGCGATATTGCTGTGCGGCATGATGATCTCGTGATTGCTACGCACGGTCGGTCGTTCTGGGTGCTGGATGATATGGAACCGCTTCGCGAAGCGGGCGCAAAGATCTCTTCGCAAAATGCTTTCTTGTTCCAGCCTGAAGTCGCCTATCGCGTCCGTCCCGGCGGAGATCAAGGCACGCCGTATCCGCCTGAGATCGCCCACGCCGATAATGCACCGAATGGTGTAGCGATTGACTACTACCTGAAGTCCGCAAGTTCATCGCCGGTGACATTAGAGGTTCTTGACGGTTCTGGAAATCTAGTCCGCCGCTATTCGAGCGATGAACGCTCCCCGAAAGTAGATGAAAAGACCCTGGACATCCCGATGTACTGGATCAAGCCGACTCCCGTTCTTTCAGCAGATGCCGGCATGCACCGCTTCTTGTGGGACCTGCACTATGCGTCCGCAACCGCGGCTGGCGCGCGCGCGGGACGCCGCGGCGGTTCCGGTCCGTGGGTGGTGCCCGGCCAATATACGGTGAAGTTGACCGTGGACGGCAAATCTCTCAGCGCTCCTCTTACGGTGAAGATGGATCCGCGCATCAACGTGACGCAAGCTGATCTGCAATCGCAATTGGCAGCTTCGCAAAAAGCCAGCGAGACCAGCACCGAACTGGGACGATCCGTCGCGCAAGCTGCCAGCATCAGCCGCCAGTTGCGTGATGCGCGTGCAAAGGCGAAAGACAATGCGGCTATCATCGCTGCGCTGGATAAGTTTGAGCAGCGTATGACAGAACTCGCAGGCAAAGAGCAAACGGGCTTCGGCGCGGGAGCAGTCGAGACCATCAGCACAGACGAGACCAGCTTGCGGCGTCTTTCTGGGATTGCGGGACAGGTGTTGGGGGCGCTGCAGAGCGCGGATACTGCTCCTACCGCCGATCAACTAGCCGCGCTCGATCGTGTACAGAAAGCAGCAGCAACAACCACGGCGCAGTGGCAGCAGTTCGTCTCCCAGGATCTGCCGGCCCTGAACAGTCAACTCCATTCGGCGAACCTTCCTGAGATCTCTGCGGAACAACGCGGGGGCGGCGGCAGAGCCGGCGCCGCAGCTTCCGAACCGACTGACACCGACGATAACGACAGCAAGTAAAAGAATGTTTCATAACAAAAAACGGGGGCTATTAGCCCCCGTTTGGTTTTTCTAGCGACTAGCCGCCAGCGCACTGTCGCCCTCACCACTTCTTATGAATCTTCACGTCGAATCCAAAGCCGCCGTTCTGATCCCGCGTCGCGCTGTATGAGACTCGCGGTGACTTCTTGTACTCCAGTTGTACAACTTCACCGCCTGTGGACGTCACGTCCGTAGAGAACGTCACAAATAAGTTGCTGGTCACGCGCTGCTGTACCGTCACGCGTGCTCCGGGGTTCTCTTGGCTGCCGTTCCCTCCGAGCACGGGATCGACGGACAGTTGCGAGATGCCCGCGAGCTTTGAGACTCGGCTGGTGATCTGGCTGCTGACTTGCGACGCGATCATGGACTGTGCAGCCAGGTTCGCCGGCGGCGAAGGATTGGCCGCGCTTGCTTCGGTGGTCTTGCCGAAGGCCAGCAGGTTGATGATGTCAGAGGGTGGCAACGCCGGGTCTGACGTGTAACTGGTATGCATGTGGTCGGGTGTACCGCGGAACTGCATCTGCACGTTGTACTGCTGCACGGTCGTGTTCACTGACACGTTGACGTTCGGCGTGGTCTCCGCTGGGTTCACAAAATCCACCGTGCCCCCCTGCAACACATAACGGTTTCCCATGAAGATGAGGTCGCCGCCGTTGAGGTTTACGCGTCCCAATATGACCGGCTGCGCGAGCGACCCCTGTACGTGCAGGTTGGCATTAGCCTGAAGGCTTAACGCGCGGCTTACCAGGTTCACACCGCCGCCGGAGCGCACGTTGATGTTCAATTGCACATTCTGCGCAAAGCCACGCGTTGGCGGCGGATTATCCGCGCCTGAGAATTGTCCGAGGAATTCGTTCAGGTCGAAATCCGGCGTGAAGGAGATCGAACTCACGTTCACATTTCCACCCAGCGCCGCATTCTCCATGTTTCCCGTCAGGGTCAGGTCGCCATTCACCGCTTCACGAACGCTATCGGGATAGAGTGCGCGCACATTGTGCGCCTCCACTGCCAGATCGAATGAAACCGAAGGACGATACAACACTGCCCCACGCGCCGTGACTTGGCCGCCGCCCACATCGCCGGCGAATTTGGTGATGTTCAAGCGGTCGCCGGTCAGCGTGAGAGTGCCATTGCCATTGTCGAGCCCGACTGGCACGCCGGCCATTACAAAGCTCGCATTCACGATGTCGATCGTTCCCTGTGCATTCTGATCAGCACGCACTCCGGTGGAGTGGATATTGAAGCGCAACTGTCCGCCGCTGGTTACGTCAGGATCGAATATCTGAGCCAATTGCAAGTTCACTGTGCCCAGCAGCGTAAGCGCCATCGGGGCCGAGTTCATGTTGCTTACAGGGACTGCGCCCTCCAGAGTCAGGTCGGTGTCCGTGCCCTTAATGCTGGCGCGCTGCAGCTTGACCACGCCATTGGCATAATCGATATGCATGGGGCTAGTGGCGCCGATCTGCACCGCATCTTTGTACTTCACTTGCAGCGTCGGGATAGTGACATGCGCTTCGACCAGGTTCTTGTTCTTTAACGGACCGCGCAGCGTGGCGTGTAATTCCGTCTGGCCAGTGATATTTTGCGCCTGTGCAGGCGCATACAAAGCGAGGATCGGTTGTAATTGCACCAACTGGGTATCGAGCGTCGCGTTCGTCTCGTAGTCGCCGGTGAGCTGCACCGTTCCCGTGCCGCGGATAGAAGTGTTCAGAACCTCTGAATCGAGCGCTACATTCGCCAGATGGTTCGCGACATTCGCATTCAGTGTGATGCCCTTGAATGTCTGGTTCTGCACTTGCAAACTCGGCAGCGTAATGTTCGCCACAAGTTGCGGATTATCCACGGTGCCCTTGCCGCTCGCATTCAGGTTCAGCGTGCCCGCAAGATGCATGTTGCGGTCTTTCACAGTCTGCAACTGTTCAAGCTTGATGCCGCTGCTCTTCAGTTGGACATCGTACGCTTTGGTTTTCGGTGCGTAACTGAAGTTGCCATCGGCACTCCCCGCGACCATCTTTACCGTCGCGTTGCCATGAATCTCATTGCCCGTGCCTTGGAACTTGATGCTGGCATTTTGCAGCGCCTCTCCGTAAACCTTGGCCTTGGTGAGCGTGACCGAACCGTTCCCTTGGGGATTTAACTCGGTTCCAGTCAACTTCACATCTGCCGCCAGGGTGCCAGTCACCGGAGTTTGCAAGCCCGCCATGTGAACCAAGTCGGCGGCGTTCAACTGTGTCGCATTGACTGAGACGTGAATGGGGCTGCGGTCCGTGAACGACCAATCGCGCAATCCCGCACTGAGGTTGAAGCCAATGCGTCCGCTCTTCATGTCCTGCAACTGGCCGTTGCGCAAGCTC
>JAICWB010000346.1 GCA_025935035.1 Terriglobales bacterium | reverse complement strand
CGCACGCGGCAGGAGTATCCCCATTCATTGTCATACCAGGCGATGACTTTCACGCAGGTGCCTCCGACAACTAGTGTGAGCGGGGAATCGACGATGGAAGAGCGTGAATCGCCGCGGTAGTCGATGGAGACGAGCGGCGCCGTCTCGTAGCCCAGGTAGCCTTTCATCGGGCCGGAGTCAGCGGCGGCTTTGAGTTCAGCGTTCACTTCTTCGACCGTCGTTTTCTTCTCGACGAAGGCGACCAGATCGACTACCGAAACGTTTGGCGTGGGCACGCGCATGGCGAATCCATCGAGCTTGCCCTTGAGATCCGGAATCACCAGGCTGAGAGCTTTTGCGGCGCCGGTCGTAGTCGGGATCATGGATAAAGCGGCGGCGCGGGCGCGGCGCATATCTTTGTGCGGAAAATCGAGGATGACCTGGTCGTTGGTGTAAGAGTGGATGGTAGTCATGGTTCCGCTGACGATGCGGAACTTGTCATGCACGACTTTGGCGACCGGCGCGAGGCAGTTAGTGGTGCAACTGGCGTTGGAGATCACGTGGTGCTTCGCGGGATCGTACATTCCATCATTCACGCCGAGCACCAGAGTTACATCTTCACCTTTTGCCGGAGCGGAGATGACGACCTTCTTCACCGGTCCGCGGATATGTTTCTTGGCGTCTTCCGCGTTGGTGAAGCGTCCCGTGGATTCGATCACTACTTGCGCGCCTACCGATTCCCAATCGATCTTTGCGGGATCTTTTTCGGCAAAGACGCGGACTTTCTTGCCGTCGATATCGATGGCATCGTCCGTCGCGGTGATCTTGTGATGCAGATTGCCGAGGATGGAGTCGTACTTAAGAAGATGGGCCAGGGTCTTGGGGCTGGTGAGGTCATTGACCGCGACAAATTCGAGATTGTTGTCACCGAGGGCGGTGCGTAGTACGTTGCGGCCGATGCGCCCGAATCCGTTGATGCCTACTTTGATCGCCATAGTGTGTGAAGTTCTCCCGAGTGAGACTGAAATTCGATGGATTGAGACTGAATGATTGCGGTGCTTGCGGGCCCAAAACCGAGCCGTGAGACTTTAAATGTTAACACTTCGGCGCCGGACAACGCAGCGCATGGCGGGAATGACATTGCTGATTCGCTAAGGCTATGTAAAAATCCTTGGTGATGCGCAAATGGATCCGCGACCGCGCGAAGAAGCGCAAATCGTCAGAAAACACATCTGAGTCAACGGGCAAGATCGGCCAGCAGATAGACCATTCGAAACCGGCGCCACTGGTGCCTTCGTATGACGCGGAGCCAAGTTCCGCTACAGAGCCTGAGCACTCGCAGCCTTCCCGTCAGCGGCATGAGCCACGCGTGAATGAGAGCCACGAACAGCGTGGACAGGAGCAGCGAACGCGCCGGGGCGGTAACTCGCACGAGATCGAGGAAGAGCGCGAAGAGCCGCAGGCGGAAGGCCGCATTGAAGTGGAAACGCAGCCGGATTCTCCGTCCACACCTTCAGAAGTTGGAGACATCACTAAGAAACCGCTGCCGGGAAAGCGCGAGCCGCGCGGCGTAGTCGTGCTGGCGATCGGACTACCAGGCTCGGGCAAGACTACGTGGTTCAAGCGCCGCGGAGTGACCCCGCTTTCGAGCGACATGCTGCGCAGCATCCTTTTTGACAGCATCACAGAGCAGCGATATCAGGGATTGGTGTTTTCGACGCTGCGATCGCTTCTACGCGCGCGATTGATCGCAAAGATGCCTTGGAATTATGTGGACGCCACGAACCTCTCGCCCCATGAGCGTCGACAGTGGATCAAAATGGCCCGCGGATTCGGCTTCGAAGTGCAGGCCGTGTTCTTTGATGTGCCAGTGGAATTGTGCATCCAGCGAAATTCCAAACGCGAGCGCCAGGTGCCGGAGGACGTGATGCGGCAGATGGCTGCAAAGCTGAAACCGCCGACGTTCAAAGAAGGGTTTTCCAAGATCGTGGTCGTTCGTGTGAAGGATACTGCGAGCTAGCCTGAGTTTGCAGCTGTT
>JAICWB010000156.1 GCA_025935035.1 Terriglobales bacterium | reverse complement strand
TGTCATGGCATCCGGCAAAAGATGCAGATCGAAGTCAGTGAAAATAAGCCCGACGATCAGAAATCCGAAGACTGCGAATTTCAGAGCTACAAGAGTAAGCCCAAACTGAACGACACACACGGCGAACAGCAAGCCGATCAGCGCCTCGACGATGGCGTAGCGAGAGGAAATAGGATTCTTGCATTCGCTGCATCGTCCGCGGACAAGCAGCCAGCCGAGTACCGGAATGTTGAAGTAGGGTTTGACCGGCTGATCGCAATTAGGACATCGCGAACGGCCCAGCAGCGATCTACCGCGCGGCAAACGATAGATGCAGACATTCAGGAAGCTGCCGAATGCCAATCCCAAGATGAACGCGGCGGCCGCGTAGATCGATGTCTCGGTCACGTTGAATGGAGTTTACCTCAGCGGATGCAAGCGGCAGAGTGATTGCTGAGGAACATTGGTAATGCCGAGAGTGCCACATACGCATACGCTTCTCTCGTGATGCCGAGCGTGAGGGCAGGATGCCCTCACGACAGCCGGCGAGACGCCGGCGGTACGGGCGATGATTTATTCTATCGAGTCAAGCGTTCACACACTTTCATGCCTGTTATCCGTATCGTTTTTGTCTGGCACATGCATCAGCCGTTTTACAAGGACCTAGTCACAGGTGAGTACCGGCTCCCTTGGGTACGGCTTCATGCGTTGAAAGACTATTACGGGATGGTGAAGTTGCTGGATGAATTCCCTCACGTTCACCAGACGTTCAACCTGGTGCCTTCGCTCATCACCCAGATCGAAGATTACGTCTCGGGCACGGCGAGAGATCCGTTCCTCGAAGTTGCGCGCAAGCCGGCGGCGGAGTTGACAGAGGCAGAGAAGCGGTTCGCATTGCAATATCTGTTCCAGGCGAACCCTGACAATCTGATCGGCCGATATCCGCGCTACCGCGAGCTATATCACCGGTTCGCGGCGTTGAGCTTTGACGCAGAGCGAGCGGCGACGGAATTTTCCGCCCAAGACCTCACCGACCTGCAAGTCCTCTCGCAGATCGCTTGGTTTGATGAATATTTTGTGGATGGGCCATCTGCCGAAGCACGGATATTGCAATTGATCGCAAAGGGTTCCGGTTTCACTCCAGATGACCAGCGCCTTGTCATGGAAGTGGAGGCGAAAATACTGGAAGCGGTGCTGCCTGCCTATCGTGCTGCAGCGGAGCGCGGTTCAGCAGAGATTTCAACCTCACCCTTTTACCATCCCATTCTGCCGCTGCTTTGCGACTCCGATCAGGGCGCCGTCTCAAGTCCCGGTCTGCCTCTTCCGCAGCGGAGGTTCCAGCATCCTGAAGACGCGGCCGAGCAGATCCATCGCGCACTGGATGTGCACGAGCGCGTCTTCGGCAAGCGGCCGGAGGGCATGTGGCCGTCAGAAGGAAGTGTGTCTGACGAAGTCATCAGAATCGCAGCCAAAGAGGGCGTTCGCTGGATGGCCACCGACGAAGGCGTACTCGGCCGTTCACTGCATATTTATTTCGGACGCTCACGAGAAGGAAAGCTGCACGAGAGTGTGGCCGCAGAGCTCTATAACATCTATCAAATGCCAGGCGAGTCTGTCCCAATGCACATGGTCTTTCGCGACCATTCGCTCTCGGACCTGATCGGTTTCGTTTATGCCGGCATGGAGCCGCGCGATGCAGCGCAGCACTTCATCGGGCAGATAAAGCAATCAGCGTCCTCAGTCATTGCGCAAGGGAAGGACGCGGTAGTATCTGTCATTCTGGATGGTGAGAATGCGTGGGAGTATTTCCCGAAGTCAGGCCGTGAGTTCCTGCGCAGACTTTATCAGGCGATCAGTGATGATCCGCAACTGGAAGCGGTCACGGTCTCGGAAGCGATCGCCAAACATAAGCCAGATGGATTCGGCGAACTGAAATCACTTGTGCCGGGCTCGTGGATCAATTCCAACTTCAACGTGTGGATCGGAGCACCCGAAGATAATCGGTCATGGGACGCGCTTAATGACGCTCGCGATTTTTATGCGACCCACGCGAAAGATGCTCCGCACGCCCAGCGCGCGCTTGCGCACGAGGAGTTGCTGATCGCCGAGGGAAGCGATTGGAACTGGTGGTACGGGCCGGAGCACCACTCCGCCAACGACGAAGATTTTGACGCGCTGTATCGCAGGCATCTCTCCAACATCTATCAAGCGCTCGGGGGGACTCCACCGGAATATCTGGCGCAGCCATTAGCCACGTTCCGGGCAGAGGCGCAGTTCCATCCGCAAACGGGATACATCCACCCCCGGCTCGACGGCAAAGGCACCGGGTACTTCGATTGGCTGGGTGCAGCGCATTATGCGGCTGACCATCGCAACGCAGCCATGCACGGCAAAACATTCCTCCTTGATTCCGCTTACCTAGGACAAGACCACGAGAACTTCTACGCGCGCATCGACTTCGCTGACGATCCGATAGTGCGCGGTGATGACGACGAACTGACCGGCGACTTCGATCTTGTACTAGTGATCGATGTCCCCACGCAAAGCAAAGAGATGCGACTCGACGTAACGGTGCGATCCGGGAAGATGGTTTCGTGGCAGAGAAGCCTTGCTCCGCACGATGTAACCGGAGTAAAAGTCGTGCTCGTCAAAGTGTTAGGGATCCAAATCCCATTCGAGTTGCTGAGCGCTCAGCCCGGAGACGAGGTCCGCCTGCGCTGCAGCATTTGGAAAAATAATCTACCGCTGGGGGCATTGCCCGCGGAGGGCGCGATCAGCATCGAGCGCGTTACAGAAAGGGAACTCGCCACCGCCGCGCGAAGCGACCAGTGGCGAGCGTGAGATTTTATTTCGGCATCCCCTGGCCCAGGCCTTCATAGACCCACAAGCCGGCAATGACCAAGAGCACCACGCCACACGCGGCGCTCACCCAACGCACGGCCGGTTCCACTTTACCGAGCGTGGTCTGAAGTTCTTCCTGGTCCTTTGCCATCTGGCTTTCACCAGACCCGAGGAACAACTGGTCGTCCTCATGCATTTCCAGTGTGGAGCGGTAGATGAGCAGGATCACGAGAACAGCGACGAGTACGCCAAGAAGGATCAATAGCATCACGATTGGGGACATCCGACACCTCTCTTGAGCAAGAGACAACTGCCGGCCGCATTACTCGAAAGTTCGAGCGCACGTTCCCTATGTTGACCACCACGGACTCTGAATTCTAGAGGCGCTGGGCCAATAAGGTCCCGTCCGGGTAAGCGTACCTGAGGCAGATTATAGCCCTGACGCAAAAAGCCGCCAGTCTTTATTTTTACCTACGTGTGAGACGTGAATAGTTTGAGTCGGTTAGCCCCGCCGCTGAATCGAATAGGGGTGAATTTGCTATAATATTCAAAGATTTACAGGAGATAAGCATCATGGCAACCAGCACCCAGACCCCTGAGACCGTCGCACCGAAGAGCCTGCCCGTCAACCTCACGGACAACGCCATCTCCAAGGTGAAAGAGATCATGGCGCAGCAGGACCCTGTGCCGGCGGGATTGCGCATTGGTGTGGTCGGCGGCGGCTGTTCGGGCTTTAGCTACAACATGAGCTTTGAAAACGCGCCCGGCATGATGGACAAAGTCTTCACCTTTGACGGCCTCAAAGTTTTCGTGGACGCGACTTCAGTCATGTACCTCAATGGTTGCGTGGTCGATTACGTTGAGACGCTCGAAGCTGCGGGATTCAAGTTCGAGAACCCCAACGTGAAGAGCACCTGCGGATGCGGATCATCGTTCAGCGTTTAAAACTTTTAGAAGTCAGATCAAGAAAGCCCTGCCGAATCGGCGGGGCTTTTGCTTTTGGGCGGGATGATTTGAATCGCTTAGCGTCCGCCGGGCGGCCGCGGCGTGGGATTTGGATTGCCGCCGCCGGGATTGCCAAAGTTACCGGGATTGCGGCCGCCATTATTTCCGTTGCCTAAGCCCTGGCCGTTCGCGCCATTTGCGCCGGCGCCGCCGCGGGAAGCGTCGAGCGAAGGGTCGTAAACAAATTCCCAGTCACTGTATTTTGTTTTGCCGTCGATCTCCTTGAGACTCGTCTGATCACTGGTGCTGGCCACCCCGACGATGGGTCCCACCCCCGGCGAGTTTGTCGTGTTACCCGAGACTCGAGATGACATGTCTGAGGCGCTGGTCGCGCCCGCTGTGCTTACTCCGCTGGAAATTCCGCCGGCTGCGGTTGCGCCACCACCCGCGCCTGCGCCGCCGGGGCGGCTGATATAAGGCGGCAACGGTTTTGGCTGCGCCTCGCCGTAATGGATGATGCGCCATTCGTCTTTGCCGGTGATGGGATCAGCGTATTTTGCGCGCAAGAACCGGAGATTGTTGGTGTCCACCAGGTCGTCAATGGAATTGGGATAGCGCCCGAACTTGCGGTAATAAAGCTGTATGGCGCGCACGTATTGGTTGCCGCGATGGATCAGCTCGGCTTCGCGGTCGCGCTTGATCTGCCCGCGGATAGCGGGAATGCCCGCGGCCAGCGCGATGACCATTAGGGTCACGACAAGGATGGCGGCGATGAGGAAAAATCCACGTTCGCTATCGCGTGCCGGTCTGCGGTTTGTGTTGATGCGGAACATAACAGCTATGTTTGCGGGCTGGTGAGCGGAAGCGTTTGTTTGTTACTGTTCAAGATATCTTCCATCTCCACGCTGGCATTGTTGATCTTCACGATGCGATAGCGCTTGTTGATGACCTGGCCCTCGGTGCCCACGAAGACGTCGTCGCCTGAGGTGCTGGACAAGAAAACACGCTTCGGCTGGCCGGCTTGCGTGGCGAATCCGTAGAACTTTAGCGGGATGGGCGGCGGTGGCGGAGGGCCGGAGTTTACCGGCGGTTCTGGTCCCCGTGGCGTTCTGGTACCGTTATCCGCAGGGTTAGGGATTACCACTTCTGGCTGGTTCGAGAATATATTCCGCTTCGTGCCTTCGTATTGCTGATCCTCGCTACCTTTGAGTAAGTCAAAATGCAACGCAGGGTCAAGGGAAGCAGTCTGCTGCAGTTTGTTTGCCGCGGGCCATTTCTGTGAAGAACGCTCCGTGTTGCGCGCCGCCTTCTTAGCGTCGGTGGTCGAAGTTGTGGTGGTGGTTGCGGCTGTGCTCGGAGCATTAGAGCGATTACTGAGCGAATATGGCAGGGCGATCGCGGCGATCACTGCCAGCACGATCAGGGCGATCGTCTTGTTCCGGTTTTCGGCGCCTATCTGCATTATTTCTTCTTCACACCCGTCACTGCTTTAGGAGCAGAGGCCTTTGGCGATACCGCGGCTTTCCTCGCCGGCTTCTCAGGCGCTTGGTCGGAATCGTCTGCTACCGGCTTTTCCGGTTCGGCGGCAGCAAGATTCGCCGGACGCAAACAAGTGCCGAACCGCAGCGTTAGCCGCACTGTGTTGGCACCCTTTTGGTCGGACTTCTGGTCTTCGAGTGAAAGACCATCCACGATGAGGAACATCTTGTCCCGCTCCACCGCGTTGATGAACTTCGCCAAGTGCGAATATTCGCCGCTTAGCTGTGCTTCCACTACCACCGCGCGCAGCGAAGGGATGTCCGTATCAAAATTCTCGTACTTCACATCACTGAGTGTGATGTTCTCTGCTGTCGCCAGCTTGCCCAGTTCCTCGGATACATCTGATTGGCGCTCCGGCAGGCGATGACGATAGAACGATGTGATGTCTTCATTCGTCTTGACGAGTTTTTCCGGCAGTCCGCGAAGGGGCGCGACACGCTGCTCTTTGATCTCAAGCTCTTTATTCGTCTGCTTCAGTTCACTGTTGAGGTCGGCATTCGAGGCCCCGATCGGGGTGGCAAGATACAGCCCGGAAAGAATGATGATTACGATGAGCACCACCGAAGCGGCGGCAAAACGCTTTCTTGTATTCCGCAAGTCCGCCATCAGGATTTTCCCTTCTTAGCATCGGGAAGGTATTGCGAGACTATATCGACGGTCAAGACCTGATGGTTATCTTTCGTATCTTTGCGCGTGTGCTCGGCGCGGATCGATGGCTGAAAAAAACGCGGCGAGGCTTCCATGTTCCGGGCCAGCTTGATGGCATCTTCACGGCGCTCGGTGGCGACGACCAAAGTGAATTCAATCTGTCCCTGCCGGTTGATCTGCGGTTTGATGGAGACCACTTGCACGCCGGAGGGCATGACCGTCTCAAGATCAGAGAGCACCCTCGTCCAGCTGAAGGACTTGAGTTGGAACAGTTCGTTGAGGAATTCGGATTGATCACGCGTGCCGGAATTCTGGGGCAGGTCAAGCGTGGTGCGCGCGTCGTTGTATTCCTTGTCAAGCTGAGCGATGCGTTGCTGTTTCTCCGCAAGCTGGCTGCGCACGCTACGCGACTCCTGATGGCGGTGCCATGCCAGGGTCGTGGTGAAGATGGCGAGCAGCAACAGGCCGAGGGTCACGGGTATCCACGTGAGAAAGAAGCGCCCCGCATCTTCATAAGGACGACTGGCGAGATTGATGTTCAGTCGCATATCAGCTGAGCAGCGCGCCCCCTACTGATGCAAGCATGAATTTGGGCAAAGGCTCGCCGAGCCCTTCACCTTGGGAATCAGATCCGAGGTTGCT
>JAICWB010000027.1 GCA_025935035.1 Terriglobales bacterium | reverse complement strand
TAGCGACTCGGCGTAGACGCCTACTACTTGCGCGGATGCGTGCGCTGGATTCGTTAACGGGCCGAGCAGATTAAACACTGTGCGCAGGCGCAGCTCGCGTCGGGCGGGCTGAACGTATTTCATTGCGGAATGCATGGCAGGCGCGAAGAGAAAAGCGATGCCCACTTCCTTCAAGCATTCAGCCATCTTGGCGGCGGGCAGCGCTATGTTGACGCCCAACGCCTCCACCACGTCTGCTGAGCCGCATTTTGAGGTGACGCTACGGTTGCCGTGTTTGGCGACGCGCACTCCGGCGCCGGCGATGGTGAGCGCGGTCGCGGTGGAAATATTGAAGGTTCCGCTGGTGTCACCGCCGGTGCCGCATGTATCCACGAGAGCGTCGCGTTCAGTGCCGGAGACGTCAAGTCCGCTGTCATCAAGCGGCCTTCCCGAGTCAAACGCAGAAGCCGCAGCACGGATAGCCTCGGCGAATCCTACGATCTCTTCTACGGTTTCGCCTTTCATGTGAAGCGAGACGAGCAGGGCGGCGATCTGAGCGTCAGACGCTTTGCCTTGCAAGACTTCCTGCATGACACTGCGCGCCTCTTCGCGTGTGAGAGAGGCTCGATGATTGGCTATCTTTTGCAGCGCTTCAGTGAAATCGAGCATGGCCAGAGCTTTAAAGGTAAATCGAGAGCGGCGGGGGCGGCAAATCGGTATTGCCAGGCAACATCAAAAGCTTTCAACACGGAGGACACTGAGGGCGCGGAGGACACAGAGAAATCCAGTGCAGGGTAAGGGCAAAGGCAAAAGGCAAAAACAGAGTCAGAGCGAGGACTGAGGCGGCTTTCGCGAAGATTAAGAAATCAAGGGATTAAGGTCTTCACTGTAATCGCGCTGTGCCCGCGTAATGGCGCTACAACAAAGGCCAACCCGCCCTATCCCACGCGAATCTCTACACACAGCGCAGAACTTCGAATTGACCCGGGAGGTCATACAAAATGAAGAGATTTCTTTTACAGTCAGCATTGTTGGTAGCGGTAAGCGCATTTGCGGCCGCACAGTCCACGCCAACAACGACACCGAGCAACACTAATAACAACGGCGCAACCAATCCCACACAGCAGCAGACAACACCGGTACCGAATCCGAATGCGGCCCCAGCTCCTGATGTGAATACCAATCCGAGCCAGACGGGCACGGCGACGCAAAACGGCAGCGCCACACCCGATGCCACAACCACGAAGAGCGGCGATGCGGACCAGAACACGACTCCTGCGACCACGCCCTCAACGTCTACTTCAACTTCGACGGACCAGAGCACTACCAGCACCACCCAATCCGCCAGCAACTCTAATTACTCTGACAACAGCAAAGACAGCTTGACGGGATGCCTGGAGAGCGCAGGCAGCGGCCAATATGCGATCCGCACCAAGCACGACAAGAGCGTGAACGTTGTTGCCGGCAGCATGTTCTCAGGCAATTTCGCTGATCACGTTGGCGAGCGCGTGCGCGTGAAGGGGCAGTATTCCAGCAGCGAGACTGCCATGAATACGAACTCTAGCACGATGCCGCAGTCTGACCAGCCGAACTCGAACTCGACTGCCAGCGCGACCGGTGCGACCAGCGCGACGGGCAAGGATGAGACGAACAATCCTACGAAAGATGCGACAGTGCCGCCAAGCGCCAATAGCGGAACGTCAGCAGCTAACAGCTCGAACACCAATCCGGCAGCGGCAGCGGATGCTTCTGCCGCAGCAGGCATGAACAGCTCAAACTCGAGCGCCAACAAATCTGGCCGTGAGTTCCGTGCTGACACCATCTCGACGTTGTCAAAGACCTGCGGAAGCAGCAGCAACCCCCGCTAGTGTGTAAGAGAAAATGAAAACGCGGCCCGAATGGGCCGCGTTTTTTGTTTGCGCGGAAGCCTGGCGTCCCTCCGGGACTTGGACTTTTATTGACCGCCCACCCAGCGCCTTGCGCTGGGCTATGCGCTTCGCTTTCTGCGCCTCCGGCGCGAGTCGTCCTTGATATCGAAGTGACGGAAATATGGTTAGAAGGGAGGCTATCCGGTGCAGTCAAAGTTCCTTCCATTGAGAGGCCAGCGCGTCCAGTCGCTCCATGGCTAGTAGGTCACCGGGTTGACGGGCGAGGTTGTAAGTGATGTCGGTGACGCGGCGAATGGGCCAGTCCGCATGAGGGCGTTCGAGCAGAAGCACATCATCGCCGCGCTGCAACGTGCCTTCTTGCATCACGCGATAATACCAGCCGGAGCGTTTTGACATGACTAGCCGCTTTGGCAGGTCTGGCATTTGCCATTTACGCGCCAGCTTCCAGCAAGGCGAGCGCGGTTGCGAGACTTGCAGCACGGCGGTGCCGACCTGGTGGATGTCACCGATGCAGACAGTGTCTTCGTTCAGGCCTTCGATGGTGAGATTTTCGCCGAGTGCGCTGAATGGGAATTGCTCTGCGGTGAAGCCGAGTTCTTCGCGCCACTTGGGGTAATGCTCCGCAGCGTATGCGTAAACCGCTTTGTGCGGTCCGCCGTGGACGCGGAGGTCGGCTTGCGCGTCGCCGGTGAGATTGCGCTTGTTGAGCGCGACAGGGCCTTCGACGGGCGACTTAAAGATACCGGTGAACCAGGGGTCTTCGCGAGTATCCAATCGTTGCGGCATGCCGACGTGAAGGGAGATGACTTTGCCTACCGTTGTTGCGGCCATCGTTGCCTATTAGACAACGCTTTTCCTTAGCGGATGCAACAAACCGCGCGAGATCCCCACCTTAGCGCAAAGAACGCGCGAAGTGAGGCACCCTTCGGCTGTTGTGCATTTGCCGCGCATCGCCTGCGTCTTATAAAATCACAGGTTCTCATTGAATCGTTATTGCAGCCTGCGCGCTGCGGAAACCTGTAAGCACCCCATACATGAAAATCCACGAATACCAGGCAAAAGCGATCCTTGCGAAGTATGGCGTATCGATACCGCGGGGAGAGATGGCGTCCACACCGGACGAAGCAGAGGCCGTTGCTAAGCGTCTGCTAGACGCAGGCGCGAGTGGTGTAGTCGTGAAAGCGCAGATCCACGCCGGAGGCCGCGGCAAAGGCGGCGGCGTGAAAGTGGCTAAGACACTGGATGCCGCTATGGAAAATGTCCGCAAGATATTGGGCATGCAACTGGTGACGCACCAGACGGGGCCGGAGGGACAGAAAGTGCGGCGGCTGCTGATCGAAGAGACGCTGCCCATTGCGAGCGAACTCTATCTCGGCATCGTGCTGGACCGCGCGACCGCGAAGCTGGTATTCATGGCTTCAAAAGCCGGTGGCATGGAGATCGAAGAGGTTGCCGCGAAAGATCCCAATGCAATCCTGAAAGAGTTCATCGATCCGGCAGTCGGATTTCAGGCGTTCCAAGCGCGTAAGCTCGCATTCGGGCTTGGCCTCAAAGCTGAACAGATCAATGAAGCCGTGAAGTTCATGATGGCGCTCTACAAGGCGTTTGAAGACACAGACGCTTCGTTGTTCGAGATCAATCCGTTTATCACCACGACTGATGGTCGGCTGTTCGCGCTGGACGCGAAGATCAATTTCGATGACAACGCGCTGTTCCGCCACAAAGACCTGAAAGAATTGCGCGATGTGGAAGAAGAAGACCCTCTCGAAGTGGAAGCCAGCAAGTACAGCCTGAACTACATCAAGCTGGACGGCAACGTGGGCTGCATGGTCAACGGCGCAGGACTGGCAATGGCGACCATGGACATCATTCAATACGCAGGCGGCTCAGCCGCCAACTTCCTTGACGTTGGTGGAGGCGCAAACGCGCAGCAAGTGGAGAACGCGTTCAAGATATTGCTGAGCGACAAGAACGTGAAAGCTGTGCTTATCAACATCTTTGGTGGCATTCTGCGGGTGGACACGCTGGCCAATGGCGTAGTCGAGGCAGCAAAGAAGACCAACATTCAACTTCCGATCGTGCTGCGCCTGGAAGGCACGAATGTGGAACAAGGACGCGAAATATTGAAGAAATCAGGATTGAACTTCATCGTGGCAGAGACGATGAAAGATGCGGCTGAAAAAGTAGTGGCCGCGGCGGGAGGGAAGAAATAATGTCCGTCCTCGTCGATAAGAATACGAAGCTCATTGTGCAAGGCATCACCGGACGCGAAGGAACTTTTCACGCGAAGGGCTGCGCGGAATACGGAACGAAGGTCGTTGGCGGCGTTACGCCGGGCAAAGGCGGCACCACGCATGAGGGCTGGCCGGTGTTCAACACCGTGGCTGATGCAGTAAAACAAACGGGCGCGAACGCCACCGTGATCTTCGTGCCGCCACCGTTCGCAGCAGACGCCATCATGGAAGCCGCCGATGCGGAAGTTCCGCTCATCGTTTGCATCACGGAAGGCATTCCGGCGCTGGACATGGTGCGCGCGTGGGAATACTTGAAAGGAAAGAAGTCACGACTGATCGGGCCGAACTGCCCGGGCATCATCTCGCCGGGCAAATGCAAGATCGGCATCATGCCGGGCAAGATCCATAAAGAAGGCAACGTGGGCATCGTTTCCCGCTCAGGCACACTGACATATGAGGCGGTGTATCAGTTGACGACGCGCGGCGTTGGGCAATCGACTGCCATTGGTATTGGCGGGGATCCGATCATCGGGACGAACTTTGTTGATGCGCTGAAGCTGTTCAATGAAGACCCGGAGACCGAAGCGATCATTATGATCGGCGAGATAGGCGGAAACGCAGAAGAGATCGCGGCAGAGTACGTGAAGAAGAACGTGAAGAAACCGGTGGTGTCATTCATTGCCGGGCAGACCGCGCCTCCGGGACGGCGAATGGGCCACGCGGGCGCGATCATCAGCGGTGGACACGGTACCGCGGCCGAGAAGATGAAGAGCCTGGAGGCGGCGGGCATACGCGTGGTGAAGTCGCCGGCGGTGATCGGCGAGACGCTCATCGCTGCCATGAAAAAATAAGTTCAGAATCTAATCGAAACGAGACCCCAAGACAGATGAACATTCAACGCACATTCGCCATCATCAAGCCAGACGCGGTAAAGAAGAACGCAGTCGGCGACATCCTTACAATGATCCACGCCGGCGGGTTCCGCATCATCGGTATGCGCATGCTGGAGATAAGCGTGGAACAGGCAGAAGGTTTTTATGCCGTGCACGCGGAACGGCCGTTCTTTAATTCGCTGTGCGATTTCATGTCCAGCGGGCCGATCGTGGTGCTGGCATTGGAGAAAGAGAATGCCATCGCCGATTGGCGCAAGCTGATGGGAGCAACGAATCCTGCGAACGCGGAGGCCGGCACGATCCGTAAGAAACATGCGTCGAGCATTGAGCACAATGCGGTGCATGGGTCGGATGCGGAAGATACGGCGAAGTTTGAGTTGAGCTACTTTTTCGCGGGGTATGAGCTGTTCTAGCTGTAAAAGATTAGGGCGGACTGGAAGCGGTGCGTCTTTACCGGCGCCGCTTCTTTAATCTTGCGAACACTCTGCGCACTTCTTGGTCGGTAGCGAACGTACCCGCGTCAGCCTGTTTCAAAGCCTTTTTTATTCCAGCAATCTGCTGTTCTTGCACTTCCACGAAATCGTTAATCGCAAAAACCGCAGCCGACGACAGGCTTTGTTTTCGCGTTTTGCAGATCGCGTCGAAGCTCTTCTTCAGGGCGGGGGCTATGCGGAATGTCAGACGGGGCATTTTGGCATTCTAGGTACGCGGGCGTTCAAAGCCAACGAGATACTGCGCGAGACAGCCGAGGGCGGCTTTCCCACAAAGCCATTTACAATCTTCTCGTGCCTTTTTTCCGCAATATTCAAACCACGCTGGAGATGATCAAGTGGGAGCACTCGATCTTCGCGCTGCCATTCGCTTTGAGCGCAGCGATGCTGGCTGCGGGTGGTTGGCCGACGCGATGGCAGTTGCTTTGGATCGTGGTGTGCATGGTCTCCGCGCGGTCAGCGGCGATGGCGTTCAACCGTGTGGCTGACGCGGAGATCGATGCGGCAAATCCGCGGACGAAGATGCGGGCATTGCCAGCGGGGGCGTTGTCGCGAACATTTGTAATCCTGTTCGTGGTTCTCTTCTGCGCGATGTTTGTGTTTGCGGCCGCACAGCTGAATCGGCTCACATTTTATTTATCGCCGCTCGCGCTCGCGGTCGTCCTGCTTTATTCGTACACTAAGCGATTCACACGGTGGTCACACCTGGTGCTGGGTTTCGCGCTGGGTATTGCGCCGGCTGCGGCTTGGATCGCGGTACGGGGTTCGCTGGATGCGCGGATATTGCTGCTGACGGGTGCGGTCACGTGCTGGGTTGCCGGCTTTGATGTGCTTTATGCCTGCCAGGACCATGAATTCGATAGCCAGAACGGACTGCATTCCATCCCGCAGGCGTTTGGTATTGGCGGCGCGCTGTTCGCATCGCGTGTGCTCCACTTGGTGGCGCTGATAATGATGTGTGCGCTGGTTTACAGCTTTGGACTCGGTCTCATCGCCATGGCAGGCATCGCAGTAGTGGCGATATTGCTGACCTACGAGCAATCCTTGGTGCGTGCGAATGACCTCAGCCGGCTCAACGCGGCGTTCTTTACCATGAACGGCGTGATCGCGGTCGTCTTCTTTATATTTGTCTCCGCCGATATACTTTTGCGGCGCTGACAAATCCATGCCGGTACGTGACGTCCATTCCAGGGTTCCGTGGCAAGCGACTACACCCTCACGCTCCGCTCGCGCGGCACAGCGCTCTCTGCGCGCTCGCCCTACCGACGCTCCACTACGCATCGCCATCGATACCGGCGGGACTTTTACGGATTGCGTGTGGATCGACCCTGTCACGGGTGAGTTGAAGGCGCTGAAATTATTTTCCACGCCGAAAGATCCGTCACAGGCGATCTCTGACGCGGTAGCGCAGATCGCGGGTTCGCAGGCTGTGATCTTGCTGCATGGAACCACCGTCGGAACGAATGCGTTGCTGCAGCGCAAAGGCGGACGCGTGGCGTTCGTGACCACGAAAGGTTTTGAGGATTCCATCGAGATAGGACGCCAGTCACGGCCGAAGCTGTATGACTTTTTCTTTGACCCCATCGAGCCGCTGGTGGCGCGCGAGATGCGCTTCGGCGTGAACGAGCGCACCGATAAGGATGGTGTGCTTCTGGCACAGCCTTCTCAGGCGGAACTGGAGAAGTTGCGCAAGCAGGTGGCGAAGGCTCCGCCTGACGCCATCGCTATCTCATTCCTTTTCTCTTTCGCGAACCCCGCGAATGAACGCACGGTGGCTGCAGCCTTGAAGCGGCTTAATATTCCGCTCTCTATTTCACACGAAGTGCTTCCGGAGTTCCGCGAGTACGAACGCGCGAGCACCGTGGTGATCAATGCCTATCTGCAGCCGGTTATGACGGATTACCTCCGACGTATCAGCGGTCGGTTGAGTCGCGGCTCGCGGGCGTTTGTGATGCAGTCCAGCGGTGGACTCACTTCGCTCTCCACTGCTTCGAGTGAGCCGGTGCGTACTGTGCTCTCCGGTCCTGCGGGCGGGGTGGTGGGCGCAGCGGCGATGGCGCGACGTAGCGGATACGCCAACATCGTGGGCTTCGATATGGGTGGTACGTCAACAGATGTCTGTCTGGTGGAAGGCTCTCCCACTGTCACCAATGAAGCAGAAGTCGCAGGGCTTCCTGTGCGGGTACCGATGTTGAACATTCACACGGTGGGCGCGGGCGGCGGCTCGCTCGCGCGGTTCGACGCAGGGGGTGCGCTGCGCGTCGGCCCGGAATCGGCAGGCGCGGTGCCGGGGCCGATCTGCTATGGCAAGGGAACGCAGCCAACTGTGACTGATGCGAACCTGTTACTTGGGCGATTGCCGGCAAAGCGTTTTCTCGGGGGCGGATTCGAACTCGATGTGGACCGTACCGAGAGGCTCACTGCGGAATGGTTACGCAAACAAAAGTCGAACTTGAGCGTAACTCGTTTTGCCGAGGGAGTTGTGCGCATCGTGAACGCGAACATGGAAAAGGCCATTCGTGTTGTTTCCATCGATAAAGGTTTTGATACGCGGGATTTTTCGCTGGTGGCGTTTGGCGGCGCGGGAGCAATGCATGCCTGCGACCTCGCGGCTGCACTCGAGATGCCGCGAGTGATCGTTCCCGTGCTGCCGGGAGCTTTGTCGGCCCTGGGAATCCTGATGAGCGATGTCGTCAAGGACTATTCGCGGACGCTACTGTGGCCGTGCGTTGGAAAATTGCCGACGAAGAAGCTTGATGCTGAATTCAGCAAGCTGGAATCCGCAGCGCGGGCAGCGTTCAAGTCGGAGCGATGGCCGGGGGAGATTGAAGTGGAACGCTGGCTGGAGATGCGTTATTCCGGGCAGGGTTTTGAACTGGCGGTCCGGTCGGGTCCGCGAGCGCTTGCGCAGTTTCATGCGGACCATGCAAGACGCTACGGTTACAGCCTGCTGCAAAATGATGTCGAGATCGTGAATATCCGGCTGCGCGCGTGGATACGCAATGCGAATCCCAAGCTTAGAACAGGTGGCCAACCGTCGAAGCAAAACGGGGAAATGGCGACTCAGATGGTATTTGGAGGCAAAGCCCTTAAAGCAAAGATCTACGAGAGAAGTTCTTTGCGGAAGGGGAATTCTGTTTCCGGTCCCGCCATCATCTCTGAATACAGCGGCACAACCGTCGTCCCCCCGAAATGGCAGGCGGCCGTTGACCGCGCCGGTAGCCTGATCCTCACGCAAAAAGAAAAACGGGCGACTTAACAGTCGCCCGTATCCCCAAAGCAAACGTGCCTATGCCGCGTTTTCGTCCTTTTTGTCACCTTTTACGGCATCCTTTACCTTGCCCCAGGCGTTTTGCACTTTGCCTTCGGCTTGGTCCATGGTGCCTTCGTCTTGCAGGTTCGCATTGTCTGTCCACTCACCCACTTGACGCTTCACCCGGCCTTTAATGTCTTTCATCTTTCCTTCAGCTCTGTTTTTGTCCATTGTTCCCCTCCTAAACCGCTCTGCGGCCAGTGATCAACTGGAAAATCAAAGCAATCACAGCCAACACCAAAAGGATGTGGATGAAACCACCAAACGTATAGCTGCTGACCAGGCCTACCAGCCAAAGAACCAGCAGAATCACAAAGATTGTCCAAAGCATTTTCCCTGTCCCCCTTACGCGCGCCCTTAGTACTGTTAGCGCATTCGTTACTAAGAGGCGTTCTGGATTTGGGAAGTTGCCATTATTTAAGCGCTTGAAAACAAGGCGCTAAATCGGCGTGCGCCGTGTTACGACATGGTTAATAAGGAAAAGTTTGCAAGATATTTGTTGACCATCCGTTCTCAGAAAGGTAAGTTAAGAGGTCTGGTAGTGGTTTCCGGTCGCATCAGTGTCCCGCCGGTAATGATCAAGCTTGCAAGAGGGAAAATCCTCAAAGAGCTTGCAACTCAAACGCGTTTTGAAGCATCTACTCAGACCTAGGCCCCTGACAGTTCAGCCGTAACTTTTGTCGCCCGCATTCGTCTATTCAGGCAAATAGCCATATCGAATGGGCGAGCGGTATTCCTAATAAAGGCAGGTATTTCACATGCGTTCTAATCTAGTTTATGGAGCGGTCACACCCGTTCAAAATCGTTACATGCTTTGCCAGTTGGTCTCAAAGGCGACCCGCAAGTTCCATCGTCCAGCGACGCGCGTGCAAGACACGATGAACCAGGTGCTGGAGCGGTTCGCGGATGCGCGTACCTCCGAGCACGTGATGGAAGATTTCCAACCGGTTGCGGAAACGCACCGTAAAGCCGCATAATCGCGAGATAGTTCGCCGCGCGCCCGCGCGGCGAACGTTCCGCCTCTCTTAACGAGACGGCGCAATCCTTCCTTAGAAAAACCAAAACTCCCGCAGGTGACAAATTGACTATCGCAGAACTGAAAGAAAAGAACATTACCGAATTGACCAAGATCGCGCGCACCCTGGATCTGCCCGGCGCCAGCGGTCTCCGCAAGCAGGACCTGATCTTCAAGATCCTACAGGCCCAGAGCGAAAAAGAAGGCCACATTTTCGCTGAAGGCGTTTTGGAGATCCTGCCCGATGGCTACGGTTTCTTGCGCTCGCCCGATTACAACTATCTTCCCGGGCCAGACGATATCTACGTGTCACCCTCGCAGATCCGCAAGTTTGACTTGAAGACCGGCGACACGGTCAGCGGACAAGTGCGTCCGCCGCATGAAGGAGAAAAGTATTTCGCGCTGGTGAAGATAGAAGCGGTCAACTTCGAATCGCCGGATGAGGCGCGCAACAAGATCCTCTTCGACAACCTGACGCCGCTGTATCCGCAGGAGCGCATAAAGGAAGAGACCTCGCGTGAGAACCTGAGCGCGCGTGTGATGGACCTGCTCACCCCGGTGGGCAAAGGCCAACGCGGATTGATCGTGGCTCCGCCGCGCACCGGCAAGACGATGCTGTTGCAGAACATCGCCAACTCCATCACGACGAACCATCCTGAAGTTGTTTTAATCGTGTTGCTGATCGACGAGCGTCCGGAAGAAGTCACAGATATGCAGCGTTCGGTGAAAGGCGAGGTCATCTCTTCGACGTTCGACGAGCCGGCAGCCCGTCACGTGCAAGTCGCCGAGATGGTGATTGAAAAAGCCAAACGCCTGGTCGAACACAAGCGCGATGTGGTGATCCTGCTTGATTCCATCACGCGTCTGGCACGCGCTTACAACACGATCGTGCCGCCGTCGGGTAAAGTGCTTTCAGGCGGTGTGGACTCAAATGCTCTCCAGCGCCCGAAGCGATTCTTTGGCGCCGCGCGCAACATCGAGGAAGGTGGTTCGCTCACCATCATTGCCACTGCCCTGGTCGAGACCGGCTCCCGCATGGACGACGTGATCTTTGAAGAATTCAAGGGTACCGGCAACATGGAGATCATTCTCGACCGCAAGCTGGTGGATAAGCGCGTGTTCCCGGCCATTGACATTCAGCGCTCTGGAACGCGTAAAGAGGAGCTGCTCATCCCTAAGGACGACTTGGCCCGCATCTGGGTGCTGCGGAAGGTGCTAAACCCGCTATCCCCGGTGGAAGCCATGGAATTGCTCATCGACAAGTTAGGCAAGACCAAAAGCAATTCAGAGTTCCTTTCCAATATGAGCAGTATCTAAACCGTCAGCTAGTTACTCTGGTAACTTATTGCAAACAAAAGCTTGCTTTCATTCCCGAGACGGGTAAGAATGAATGCTCTGGAACTGCGCGTGTGGCTTACTATGTAACCACCGCCCTGCCCAGAAGCGCACCCGTCTATGAAAAAGAGTCTTTATAGCTTTGTATCGATTTTGCTGGTGTTTTCGCTATCGTCGGCCGAGGCTTTCGCCTCGGCGACGGCGGGAATGCTGCGCAGCAACGGCGGCGTGAGCGTGAACGGGTCCCCTGTGAATCCGGTCACCACGGTCTTCGCCGGTGACCGCATTGAGACCGCGCCCCAGGCCGGAGCAAGCCTGACTATGAACGGTTCGTCGCTCTTGCTCGACCCTAACTCCAGCTTGACCTTTACGGGCGAGGAAATGGATTTCTACTGCGGTGGCGGTACCGTTCAGGCGAACCAGAGTTTGAGCGCCCGCTTCGGACGCGTGGCGGTGAAGCCCACGAAGGGCAGCGCACGTTTCCAAGTACAACAGTCCGGCGAGATTTTAAAAGTTTCCGCGATCGATGGAAATCTGACCGTCTCTGACGGTATGAAGACCATGAACCTGGCGCCGGGCAATTCCACCAGTTTGCCAAATCTTGGCTGCGGACAGATGGCTAAGAACACGACTCCGCAAGACATCACGAACGATACCAATGCCGCCCAGGATTCAAGTCCACAGAGCGCACCCGCTCCGAACTCCACAGGGACTACATCAGGCGTGTACACCAAAGGGATGTTATCTGCCCCCGCAGCAGTACTCGGCGTAGCTATCACCGGAATCATTTTGGTGAATCAGCACCCCGTCAGTCCCAACAAACCGTAGTCGCAGCCTAGCGAAAATTTTGAGGGCCGATCAGTTCGGCTTCTTTTGTTTTTCCCGAAAAGGGAACGGTACGTTCCATTGTGGGGCTAAATTGTGCCCTGCGGAATGTTGCGATTTGTCGGGCCAAAACCTTTCTGCTTATTCTTCTATGAGTTAGCTGGCGGACGTTTCGTCGCAGGCCGGTGGCACTTGTCGTGCAGTAACTCTCGACATGGACGCCGCGCTTAATGATCTGGAACCGATTGACACCCCAGAGTTGGATACGCTGGAGGGCCGTGACGCGGCTTTCCCTCAGGATGCCGAGAAGTCAAGACAAGGCATCTTCAAGAGGATAAAGGCAGGGATAGAAGATCTCAGATGGTATAGCGTGCGCTACTGGCGTCATGGAATCGCAGCTTTGACCATCTACTCCGCTATGTTCGCCATTTGGGCTTTCGCCGTCCGCTAGCTCTGGGCGTGTGATGTATCCGGCTTCTGGTCTCTCTTTTCGTTCGCACCCCAACAAGCAACGGCACATAGCACGTAGAACACGGCCGCATTCGCCGGAATGTGCAAGTTAAAGTCCACCAGGCTGTGGACCAGTAATCCAGTGCATCCAGTCAGTGCTGCCAGGCGAGCGGTACTCCCGAAATCGCTCGACCGCCGCGACGGCACGCGACCTAATCTCGTCAGAGACCTTCGATAGAGCGCCCCGATGAACCAAAACATTGCAAGGCCGCCGATTGTACCCGTCTCCACCAATACCTGCAGATAATCATTGTGCGCCTGATTGATCAGGTAGTCGGTATAGAAGCTCCTGAACTGCGGGTACACATAGGGAAAGGCGCCCAGGCCCCATCCCAGTATCGGTTTTTGCAGGAACATGCGTCCGGAATCGCGCACGATCTCTGCCCGTCCGGTCTGTAGATCTCCTTCAAACGCTGTCCAGCGTGTGAGGGCGGGGCTGACGTCGATCCAGACGAGGAACACGGCCAGCGCGGCGAAGAGTAGGCCCGCTTTCCAGTCAATCGTCTTACTTTTGCGCAAGGCGGCGCTCGCGATGCCGAGGAAGATCATCTCGGCCACGAATGCGGCAGCGCCCCCGCGTGAGCCGGACAAGAAGATAGAAGCAGCCATCAGCAGCGCTGCGAAGCCCGCAGCCAATCGATTGCCCGCGTTCGTGCGGCGAGAAAAACAGACGGCCAACGCGAAGGGCACCAGCATCTCAACCAACCCGGCATAGTGATTGCGATTCACGTAGGGACCATAGATCGAGCTTGAGAACCTGGGCGCACGTATCCAGTACAACATTCCATTGGAAGTAAAGCTTTGCACAATGGCAAACAGAGCGATGGCCAATCCGAACCACGTGAGCACGTTGGCGAACATTCTCAATCTCTGGCCGTAGAAGAAGAGTTGCACGGTTACGAATAGCAGGATGGCGTAAGCCACATAATCCATGGCCTCAGTGAAAGCGGCCTGCCGATAAGCGGCGGTACCGGCGGCCAACTGCAAGCCCACGGTCACCGCGAACAACACCATAGGCCAGAAGAGCGGGCTAGGATGAAACACCGCAGCTTTCCACACCAGTTGCTTCGCGCACCAGAGCGCGAGTAACAGCATCGCGCCAGTCTGCAAGATCGCCTCAGACCAAGGCTCAGTCGCGCCGAATGCCAGCGGGCCGAACACCAACAGCGCGCACAACAGGCCGAACATTGCGCGGTCGAGCGCGCGCGTCCAACGCGATTCGAGCAGGCGCTCGTCGGCGGTGAAGCTGGCTTCCATCTCGATAATCGGCGGGTTAGTCGACAATCGTCACAGTCCTTTTGCGATTCCTGCTAGCGTTCATAGAGGCGGAATTCGTCAACCCACAACTTGCCGCGGATGAGCGCCGCGCCCGTCTCGCGGCCAATGTACACGCGCACTAACTGAGTGCCTGGCGTGGTGGTGAACATGATGCTTTGCTCATCCCAGCCATGCGTGCCTTGCCATTCGTTCCCTTTGGCGATGACCACGTGCTTGGGGTCCTCCACCATCACCCGCGGCCCTTCCGCCGATATGATCTCTTGCGATTTCGCCGTCACCTTGAGTTCGTATAGTTGATTCGGCTTCACGGCCACAAGTTGAGAGAGCCCGTAGTCTTTAAAAGCCGGCCCGGTGAATTCCAGCTCGAGGCTCGCGGTGCCTGCGTGGAACTCCTGGTTATCAACGCGAGCGTTCTGCAATGCCGGCGATTGCAGTCGCCAGCTGAATCCGCCGGGAATGATGTCTTCATCAAAGTTGCCATTCACGATCAGATTTCCATCAGGAGTAGCGGGCCGCAATGATGGCGATAATTTTTCCAGGTTGCTCCAAACTTCCTGAGCGTCAGAAATGCGGTTCTCCCGGATCAGATAATCCACGAACGGTATGGCGTCCGTGACTTTGTACGGCTGGTTCAAAGCCACTAACGCACGCCACGCCACCATTGCCGCATCTGGCTGGTTCTGTTCGTACAGCATTCGCAGCAGTTCCCGATGAGGGCCCAACTCTTTAGGCATAGCGTGCGCAAGGATCATGTTCACGTCATGCGTTGCGCGCCAGCAGAGATCAAGCGCGGGGCGCACCGAAACGGGATCATACTGGATCGCCGCCTTGAAGCTATCTAACGCCTTCTCGGCATTGCCATCGACCAGAAAAAAGTTACCGACTTCCCAGGCGGTCTTCGGCGTCTTGGGGTCGACGCGAAGTGCGTGTTGCAGGGCATTGCGTTGGTTAACCGTATCGCCTAGAAGGCCTTTGGCAGTGGCCAGATCGAGCCAATAGCGGGAAGAGTGCTCATCAAGCTGCGTGGCGCGCTGGAACTGTTCCGCGGCCTGCGTCGCATCCTGCGCAGCAAATAAGTAGTAGCGACCCAGCATGTCATGGTAGTCGGCATTGTTGGGTTCTAAGCGCATTGCCTGTCGCAATCCGTCAAGCGAGAGGCCAGCAGTCGAGGCCGCCGCGCGATAGTGCTGCAAGACCCACCACAGGTATGGAAGCGCAACAGCGAGCAATACCACGAGGAATGCTGCGGTGGTGCGCCGATTGTTCAGCTCGATCCGCATCAGTAGGAAGACTGGAATTAGATTAGCCCGTTTTGTTCAGCAAGCAAAGAAAAACAGGAAGCAGGTTGGCTGCTTCCTGTTATGGGATTCGCGAGGCTATCTGGCAGATTCGTCGTAGTAGCGTCCGGCGTAATTGGAACCGTAATAGTAGTAATACGCGTCGGGCGATTGCAGGTCGATCGCGTTTACGACCACGCCCATCACGCGCGCATTGACCTGAGCCAGCACGTCGCGGCTGCGGCGCATGGCGTCTTTTGATGTCTGCGCGGAGCGAACGACTAACAGGACGGTATCCATTTGCGCCGAGAGCAAGACGCCATCTGTCACCGACAGCACCGGCGGTGTGTCAATGATCACGTGGTCGTATTCCTGACGCCATTTATCGAGCAGAGCGCGCATTACGTTGGAATCTAGCAATTCAGCCGGATGCGGCGGTGGTGGGCCCGCCGGCAGCACGAACAGGTTCGGCAGGATTGATGATGTAACGATGAGGTCGTCCGGTGAGCTGCTGCCCGTGAGCACGGTGCTAAGTCCGGTGCGATTACGCAGTTTGAACGTCTGGTGGATGGTAGGACGACGCATGTCGCCGTCTACTAGCAGGACTTTGCCACCTTTTTGCGCAAGCACGATCGCGGTGTTGATGCTGGTCGTCGTTTTGCCTTCTTGCGGCAATGCGCTGGTGACCATAATGATCTTCGGCGCGGCGCCGATCGATGAGAGCAAGATCGAAGTCCTGAGCGCGCGATAAGATTCTGCCACTTCAGATTTCGGCCGCGCATGTGAGAGCAACGCGACGGTGGTCTTGCGCAGGTCGGCGTGCGCCTGGGTGGTAAGTGCAGACGATGCCGGCAGCTTCTTCTTGCGCGTCGTGCTGATATCGAGGCTCAGCGGGATCATGCCCAGCGACGGCAATCCGGAAAGTGTCTCCACTTGTTCCGGCGTGCGTACGGTGTTGTCCAAACTTTCCAGCACGAAGGCCAAAGCCACGCCGCCCACCAGACCGAGCAAGAAGCCCATGGCGAGGTTATGCGGCACATTCGGCTTGCTGGGGATCATCGGGGCACGAGCCACATCGACTACGCGGACGTTGCTCGATTTCAAGCCGGAAGTGATCCCAGCTTCTTTCAGTTTTTGCTGAAGCTCGTCATACAGTTGGCGATTAGAGTCAGCATCATGTTTTAGCTGGTTATAGGTGATCGCTTTTTCATTGAGCTGGTTCGCCTGCTGCTTCTGCGATTCGAATGCCACACGCAGCATCTTTTCCCGGCTCAAAGACGCTTCATATTCGCTGTGCTTGCGCGCAGCGATACGCGCAGTCTCATTCTTGATGCTCTGTTCGATCTGCTTGATCTGGTTCTGCAATTCGATGACTTTTGGATAAGAAGGGCCGAATTGCGTTGAAACATCTGCCAGTTGCTTCTGCAGCTGGCCTTCTTCCTCACGGAAACGCTGGATCAGTCCGTTCTGCGAGAGTTCAGGGATGGCATCCAGGTCGCCGGAGTTGACCAACTGATAGTTCGCTTCTTTCTGCACGCGATCATCTTCCGCAGAGGTCAAGTCGCGATTCAGTTGGTCCAGCTTGGAAGTGATGGTGTTTGACTTCTCGTCGATGCCGACGATGCCATTCTCACGCTCATACTTCACTAGAGCGGCTTGCGATGTTTCTACTTTCAGTTGCAGGTCCGCGAGCTGCCGCGAGAGCCATTCAGAGGCTTGCATCGTCGATTCATAGCGCGCCTTGAAATTATTTTCGACGTAAGCACTGGCCAGCGTATTCACCACTTGCGCCGCCAGTTTGGGATCCGGACTGGTGAACTTGATCTCGATCATCCGCGTGCGCGGTATCTTGTTCACGGCGAGCGCGCCATGCCAGCGGTCCAGAGCTTCGGAATCTTTCTTGGTATCGGCGTTGACCGTTTTCAGCGCTTTGTCGGTGGTGCTTGCGGGCGTGCCGCCGAAAGCCTTGTTCTTCTCTAGTTGCAGGTCGTCAATAACCTTGAGCGCGAGCGTGTCACTCTGCAGGATCTTGGCCTGCGTATCGAGCTCGACGTTGTAGTCGTAGTTCCAGTCGGTGTCATTTGACTGTTGATTGAGGCGCAGATTGTCAGCGCTATCTTCTTTGCTGATGGCGATGCGCGCGCTGGCTTCATAGAGCGGCGTCATGCGGAAGGTAGCGATGGTCACCAATCCCAGCATGATGACGACGGAAGCGATGATCACTCCGCGATGCTTCTTCAGTATCCGCAGATAATCGCGGAAGCTGGATTCTTCCTGGAAACTGGGGGCGTATGGGTAGGTCGAGAGCGGACGCGCTGCGTCCAATGCTGTGTTTTCGACGCGCGCGAGCTGCGTCTGCCGAGGATTCTTAGGCGTTTCCATTCCTACTCCTAATCAGTCTTGCGATGATATCCAGCCGTCTCATCGGGGGGATGAATTCCGGGAGTAGTGCTCATCGATAACTTTTCATTAAGGGAAAACTTCAGGAAGCTTACCAGAATGGAACTCACTTTCAACGGTCCTTGAGTCACACTAAAGTAACTTTGGTTTCCCCACTCAGACATCTGCCTTAGTTCGTAAAAGGTTGCAAATAAAGCTTCGCGTATTCTCGCCGGATTTGCCAGATTAAAAAGCGTCACTCTTTAGGTTCGTGGCGGAGTGCATTCCCGTATCGGTCAGCTCGGATGAGCACACATCTGAGTGCTGTTGATGAAAAGTTTCTAATCAAGATTCCCGCCTCGTAAGAAGAGCAGCAGGGCATGTTAATGTCTCAAGCGGATGCGCATCCTGCTGGGTTGCAACCGATATTTCCCTGATGTCGCCGGTGGCGGCAATCGCGTGGCTTACGATTGCGCGCAATACCTTGTCTCACAAGGACACGATGTCGCGCTCATTTGTGAGGGAATCCCGGGAAAGCCGGAGAACGACACTATCGATGCCATTCGGGTACTGCGTTACGCGCTGCCGCGAATGGACATTGATTTCCTTTCGCGACACCAGCGGGCGGCAAAAAAGATTTTAGGACGGCATTTTTCCGGATGGGTGCCCGACATCATCTGGGGGCACATGCCGCTGCAGATGGCAGCGATGATCGACGTGTTCCCACAAGCACGCGCAGTTTACACGCTGCATTCTCCCGTCTCGGTGGAGACGGTGGAAGCGGAATCACCGCGCGCGTTTGCCCTCGGGCTCAAAGTTAAAAGCCAGGTGCTGTTGCAGATCGAGCGTCGCTGCTGTGAAGCCGCGGCGGTAATCACCGTGCTTTCGCAATTCAGCCGTTCTGAGATCCAGAGATTGCATGGCTCTGAGGTAGCGTTAAAGGTGAAGGTCTCGCCGGGTTGGGCTGACCTCACGCGTTTTCATCTCGAACCATCGAAGTCCGCCGTTCGTGACGCGATGAATTGGCCGCGAGACCGCACAGTGTTCTTCAGTGTCCGCAGGCTGGTCGAGCGGATGGGGCTGGACCGCCTTATCGAGGCGGCGGGAATCGTCCGAGATCACGGACATGGGTTTCATCTTTATATCGCGGGCAAAGGGCCATTGCGCGCCAAGCTGGAATCTCAGATCAGCAAGCTTAACTTGGAGGACCGCGTCCGTTTGGTTGGTTCGGTCTCAGAAAAAGAACTGGCAGCAATGTATGGCTCTTCAGACGCATTCCTGTTGCCCACGCGGGCGCTTGAGTGTTTCGGTCTCGTGGCCGTAGAAGCCATGAGTGCTGGTTGTCCCGTGCTGAGCACGCCTGTTGGCGCTTTGCCTGAGATCGTCGAGCGCATTGAGCCCAAGTGGCTGGCACGCGACAATTCGGCTGAAGGGATTGCGGAATTGATGAGGGCGTTTATCGAGAAAAAATTGCCGCAGCACTCGCCGCAAGCTCTGCGCAAATTTGTGGAGACAAATTACGCCAGAGAGCGAGCCCTACCGGACTTCGTCCGCGCCACCATTGGCGGTTAGACGGGGAAAGAC
>JAICWB010000120.1 GCA_025935035.1 Terriglobales bacterium | reverse complement strand
TCCAGCGCCACGCGAATCGCATTCATGATCGTCCCTACGCACTCGCCCAGCGCTTCGCGGATCTCGCTGTCATCCACCGTAATGGTCTTGGGTACTCCTTCGATGAGGTTGCGCCCCTTGATCTCCATCGTCAACGGCTTATCCAGCGGGAACGCGGAACCAATCTCCATCTTGATCTGCTCGGCGGTACGTTCACCAATGAGCAAGTTATATTTGCGTTTCAGGTAGTTCATGATGGCTTCGTCCGCTTGGTTGCCGGCCATGCGCACGGAGCGCGAATACACAATGCCGCTGAGCGAGATGACCGCGATGTCAGTCGTGCCGCCACCGATATCGACGACCATGTTGCCGCTCGGCTCGGTGATAGGAAGTCCGGCGCCGATAGCCGCCACCATCGCCTGTTCAACGAGATACACTTCGCTTGCCTTCGCGCGATAAGCCGAGTCCATGACCGCGCGCTTTTCTACCTGCGTGATCTCTGAAGGCACTCCGATCACGATGCGCGGATGCACCAGCATCTTTCTGTTGTGCGCCTTCTGGATGAAGTAGTTCAGCATCCGCTCGGTCTGGCGGAAGTCGGCGATCACGCCGTCTTTCATCGGCTTCACCGCAACGATATTGCCGGGGGTGCGGCCGAGCATCTCTTTTGCCTCTTTGCCCACCGCTTCCACTTCATTCGTATTTTTGTTCACCGCGATGATGGAAGGCTCGTTCACCACGATGCCTTTGCCCTTCGCGTACACCAGCGTGTTGGCTGTCCCCAGATCGATGGCAAGATCGCTGGAGAACATGCTGAACAATGAGCGGAAGCTAAAATTACTCTGGTTCCCGTTCGACGACATAATTTAAGAGCTTCTCTTCCTTAGTAACAAGATCTGCAACCCAAAACAGCCAGGCTCGGCGCCTGAGGCAAGATTCAAAATGGATAATGCCGGGCCAACTCAAATCCCGGCCAGAGGAATGAACTCGATGCACGGTTCGACAAGCGAACCGCACGCTTCATCTACTGTATTACAACCTTCTTGGTCTGCGTATTCACACCGCCGTGTGAATTCTGTGCCGTTATCGTGATCACGTTCTCGCCATTCGGCAATGGCGGCGTGAGGTATTGGAAGTGTCCGTCGCTGCTGATGACCGGCACTTCACCGCCGTTCACCATCACCCGGGCGCTGGCGTCAGTCTTGCCACGAACCTCGATGATACGCCCATGTTGAACGAACGGCTCCAATTCCAGACTGAGTCCTGATTCCGTGCTTCGCGGAATGATGGTGAAGCGATTGGTCTCGCTGTCAGACGATTCTTTCCCGCGGCCATCCACCGATTGCACTGACCAGTAGTACGCGCCTTCAGGCATGTTCGCCATCTGCAGGTCCGAACCAGTGGCTTTCTTCTCCGCCACCATCTGCGTGAAGTAAGGGTTCTTCGCAATGCGGATGTGGTATTGCTTCGCTCCATCGATCGGCGTCCAAGAGAAATTGATCGTAGATGTACCGTTCTGTGAGAACACGGGCATCATATTGGAGGGTTCGATCAACGTCGGCGGACCCACTTCGTGATCTTTAACCATCTTGGCGGAGTCCGACTTGAAACTCACCTTGTCATAATTCGAAAGGCTGACAGTCTCGCCGTTGCGCGTCACTTCAGACGTACCGCGTGTCATCACGATCTCGTGCGAGTCGTTCTTAACATCGTTGCGCACTTGCGCGCTGCTGTCCGGCGCGAGGGCGGCTTTACTGCCCGCCATGATCACTTCAGACTTTGATCCGCTCGAATATGTGGCTGTGGAAAGGTCCACGGTACCGGTCGTGACTTCGACTGCGACGCGTGTCTGCTGCTCCGCGTTCGTGGAGTTCTCTTCCACTACGATCAGCGAATCCGGCTTTAATGTGTAGTTGGTCAGGTCAGCGAACACGATCTTCGCCATGCCTTCAGGGCCGGTCTGCACTACGTCGCCTTTTTCCAGCGGCACATCATACGCGGCGTTCACCCAACTGTTGCTGCTTTGCTTCTTCACTTTTACGCTGCCATCAAGCAGCGTGAAGCTGGCTTTCTTTTCGCCTGCTTCTTTTGTGGGCTTAGCATCTGAACCTGTACCCGAGATCTTTCCCACCAGTGACGCAAGGAAACTGGTTCCCGAATTGAATGCCTTTGCAGTCGCATCCGGGAAGGCGAAGTAAAGGCCGATAACGACAAGCGCGATCACGCCAATGACAGAAAGGATGACGCTCCGATAGGAGACTGTCACCCACCCGATCACATGTTCGCCGGTTTTGCGCGGTTTACTCGGAGGCACGCTTACTCACTGACTTGGAAGTCGTTGATGGTGAGAGATTACCATAGCTTTTAAACGCCGCAAAATAAGCATTTTACTCACTTTATTCGCCCCCATCTGCCTTAATCCTCCGTAGTAGTGACGGCGCTTCTGGCAGTCCTTCCCAAGATGAAATCTCCTGCAACTTCCTGTACGATGAATAGTTTGCTACCTCTTCAAGGAAGTCTCCAGTCAGCATGTCTGCGGTGAAAACCTATAAGAACCTTATCGGCGGAGAATGGGTCGCGTCCCGTTCCGGCAAGACATTTGAGAACCTCAACCCCGCCAACACCGATGATGTTGTCGGTATCTTCCAGGCTTCCGATCAGAACGACGTGAATGATGCCGTTGCCGCCGCTCAAAAGGCCTTTGAGAGCTGGCGGCTTGTGCCTGCTCCCCGCCGCGCCGAGATCATCTTCCGCGCCGGCGACCTCCTCAACCAGCGCAAAGAGCAATACGCCCATGACATGACGCGTGAGATGGGTAAGGTCTTAAAAGAAACACGCGGCGACGTGCAAGAAGCGATTGATACCGCTTACTTCATGGCCGGCGAAGGACGCCGCCTCTTCGGTGCGACTGTTCCTTCTGAATTGCCGAACAAGTTTGCGATGGCCATTCGCGTTCCGCTAGGAGTGGTCGGCATGATCGCTCCTTGGAACTTTCCCATGGCCATCCCGTCATGGAAACTGTTTCCGGCCCTCGTTTGCGGAAACACCTGCGTCATCAAGCCTGCGGAAGACACTCCGCTTTCCACTTTTAATCTCGTTCAAACCTTGATGGACGCTGGCCTGCCAAAAGGTGTGATCAACATCGTGACAGGTTTCGGTCCCGACGCCGGCGCGCCTATCGTGAATCATCCTGACGTTCGCGCGATATCGTTCACAGGTTCGTCCGAAGTAGGACGCATCGTCGGCGAGGCTGCCGCAAAGAGTTTCAAGCCATGCTCACTCGAGATGGGCGGCAAGAACGCCATCATTGTTCTTGACGACGCCAACATCTCGCTCGCTATTGACGGTGCGGTTTGGGGTGCATTCGGTACCACCGGACAACGCTGCACCGCAGCCAGCCGCATGATCGTGCAGAAGGGCGCCTACAACGAGTTCGTTGATAAGTTCGTCGCGAAAGCCAAGTCGCTCAAAGTCGGCGATGGCCTCGACGAAAAGATTGACATGGGCCCGCAGATCAACGAACAGCAGATCAACACCAGCATTAAATATGTTGATATCGGCAAGAACGAAGGCGCGAAAGTCCTTGCCGGCGGAAATCGCTTGGAAGGTGCACACAAGAAAGGGTGGTTCTTCGAACCCACCATCTTCGGCGACGGCAATGCCAAGATGCGCATCGCTCAGGAAGAAATCTTTGGGCCGGTCGCAACCGTGATCCCAGTGAGTTCCGTTGAAGAAGCCGTCGAGATTGCCAACGGCACCCCTTACGGCCTCTCATCCTCTTTATATACGCGCGACGTAAACAAGGCCTTTCGCGCCATCCGCGATATCTATGCTGGCATTACCTATATCAATGCTCCCACGATCGGCGCAGAAGTTCATCTTCCCTTCGGCGGAGTGAAAGCCACCGGCAACGGACACCGCGAAGGCGGTCTCGGAGCCGTTGATTTTTATACCCAGTGGAAGTCGGTCTATATCGACTACTCTGATAAATTGCAACGCGCCCAGATCGACACCGGCGAATAGATTTTCGTATCGCCGGCGTCTCGCCGGCTGTCGTGGCGGCATCTTGCCGCCACACGCAATGGCACGACTGCTTTTGAATTTCTACAAACTAGAAACGAGAAACTAGAAACTTACTTACGAAGGAAGAAAAATGATCATCGGAGTTCCCAAAGAAGTTAAAGACCATGAAGCCCGCGTAGGCATCGTGCCCAGCGGCGTAAAAGAACTGGTAGACGCGGGCCATAAAGTCATTGTTGAGACCAATGCCGGCAAGCTCTCCTCCATGCCGGACGAAGATTACAAAGCCGCTGGCGCTGAGATACTCGGCTCCGCAGAGGAAGTCTGGAAAAAGGCGGACATGGTGGTGAAGGTGAAAGAGCCGATCGCCAAAGAGATTCCCTACTTCCGCGATGACCTCGTGCTCTTCACCTACCTGCATCTTGCCCCGATTCCAGACCTCACTGACGAACTCCTGAAGAAAAAAGTCCTCGGCATCGCTTACGAGACCGTCACCGACAAGAACCGCACACTTCCGCTCCTCACGCCGATGTCAGAAGTTGCCGGACGCATGTCGGTACAAGTAGGCGCGACTTACCTCGAACACGAAAAGGGCGGACGCGGTGTTCTACTCGGCGGCGTCCCGGGCGTTCCGCCGGCCACGGTCGTCGTCATCGGCGGCGGAATCGTCGGCACCCATGCTGCCAAGATCGCGATGGGCATGGGCGCGGATGTCACCATCATCGACCTGAACCTGAATCGCCTGCGCGAGCTTGACGACATCTTCGGCGGACGCGTGCACACCCTCGCTTCCAACTCCTACAGCATCGCTGACTCCACGCGCAAAGCTGACCTCGTTATCGGTGGCGTGCTGATCCCCGGCGCAGCCGCTCCGAAACTCGTCACCCGCAAAATGGTTTCGCAAATGAAGAAAGGTGCAGTGATCGTTGACGTAGCTATCGATCAAGGCGGCTGCATCGAGACTGCCAAACCCACCACGCACAGCGATCCGGCATACACCGTGGACGGCGTGGTGCATTATTGCGTCACAAACATGCCCGGCGCAGTGCCGCACACCTCGACGCTGGCTTTGACCAACGCAACTTTCCCATACGTGATGCGCCTCGCAAAAAACGGCGCCATCAATGCCCTGAAGGCTGACCCCGGCCTCAAAGAAGGCGTTAACACCTATAAAGGACAGCTCACCTACGCCGCCGTCGCCGAAGCACAAGGAAAGAAATTCAAAGATGTATCAAGTCTGCTGTAGAACTTTGTAACGCCGGCGTCTCGCCGGCTGTCGCGGCGGCATCTTGCCGCCGCTTTCTTTTTAACCGCGGACAGCCTTTTGCCACCATAGTTGTGTGGGTTTTCGGGAAACGGGAAAACGGAAACGGGAATCACATCTATAATTAGCCACAAACCGTGGCAAATCATCCACAGGAACCTGGAAAGTCAACTTCAGCTGACCCCATCAGCCGAACATCCCTGGGCTTTCTCATCGCCGGCACCATCGTGCTGGCGCTGCTGCTTTTCTCGCAGACATCGCTCGACCTCTCATTTTTCACTCCTGAAGGCTTCGCTGGCACTCTCGTCCTCATCGGCCTCTCCGCCCTGATCTTTCTCTTGTTCGTTGCGTTGAGCTTCATGCTCGCGCGCAATCTGCTTAAGCTCTTTGCCGAGCGCCGCCTCGGCGTGATGGGCTCGCGCTTTCGCACGCGCATGGTGATGGGCGGATTAGTGCTGTCTTTCATTCCCGTCATCTTCATGTTCGCGTTCTCTTACGTGCTGATGAACCGTTCCATCGACAAATGGTTCTCACGTCCGGTCGAAGAATTAAAGGACGACTCCGCGCAAGTGGCCAGCCTGCTCACCGATTACGCCGCTGCCAATGCGCACGGCGAGGCGCTCACTCTTTCCCGCGGACGCACGATCCACCAAGCGCTGATCTCCAATGAAGTTGGGGACATCGACGGCATACTCCAACGCACGCAAGCCAACTTCCAAGGCGGGTTCGCCGCCGTGCTCAAAGATGGTCAGCCCATCGGCTCTTTTGAACTTCCCGCGCCATGGGCTCAATTAAAAACTCAGCTCGACCCCCTGATAACCCGCTTTCAGTCGCAAAGCGGATCAACAGATGCTTCCGCAAAGGTTACGGGTACTCGCGAACAGGATGCTTTTCCGCTCGACCTAGCCGGACGACATTATCTGGTCTCCGTGCTCGACGTCGAACCGCGCGGCCGCATCATCGTCGCACTGCCACTGCCTGTTGCCCTTAGCCAGACCATCGATCGCATCGGCGCGAACCAGAAACGCTATTTCGACCTCAGCACTCAGCGCCGCCAGGTGCGTCGTTTCTACATGCAGTTATTACTGCTCATCACCGTTCTCGTGCTCTTTGCGGCATCGTGGCTTTCCATCTTCATGGCACGATTGGTGACCCGTCCGGTCTCAGCGCTCGCTGAAGCTACCACCGAGATCTCAAGCGGCAACCTCGACTACCGCGTGCAAGTCTCCGCTGCAGACGAACTCGGCGAACTCATCCAGTCATTCAACAAGATGGCTGATGAGCTCCAGCAGAATCGCCGCCAGATCGATTCCACCAACACCGCGCTCTCCGCCGCCAATGCTGACGTTGAACAACGCCGCGGACAGATCGCCACCATTCTCGAGAACATTCCTACGGGCGTCTTGTCTCTTGATTCCTCGCGTCGCGTCACCAGCGCCAACCGGGCCTTCGAATCTATGTTCCGCTATCAGGAGACACACGACGGCGCCGACACACTGCGCACCATCTTCGAAGCCAACGTCGCGGCTGAGCTCGAACACGTGCTGCGCCGCTCAGACAGAATGGGCTCCGCCTCGCGCGAGATGATCATCGGCAGCAAATCTCAGCGCGCGGAGCTGAACGTCGAAGTCACGGTCGCCCCGCTGCAGCATGACGGCAAACATCTCGGATACGTGATGGTCTTCGAAGACCTCAGTGATCTGCTCAAAGCGCAGAAGCAAGTGGCATGGCGCGAGGTCGCGCGCCGCGTGGCTCATGAGATCAAGAACCCGCTTACGCCGATTGCTCTTTCCGCTGAGCGCATCCAGAAACACTTGAACAAAGTCGCGCCGGGCGCGGCGCCTGACCGCGATTCTCTCAGTGTGATCGCTTCATGCGCGGAAACCATTACCGGCGCAGTCGAGACTATGCGCACTCTGGTGGACGAATTTGCCACCCTTGCGCGCTTCCCCACCGCTCAGCCGCAGCCGGCGGACATCAACCACATCGTTGAGTCCGCCCTCGCCATGTTCAATGGCCGTATGGACGGCCTAGCCGTTCACACCGCTCTCGCGCCGCATCTTCCGCACGTGATGGCAGACGCCGAATCCATGAAGCGCGTCATTGCTAATCTCGTTGACAACGCCGCCGAAGCCACCCGCGATTCCCTTCTGCGCGAGCTTCATATCTCCACATCGCTCGTCTCGCAGGAAGACCCGGCGAACGATCTGGTCGAGATCAGCGTCGCCGACACCGGCCACGGTGTCACGCGTGAGTTGCGGGAAAAACTTTTCTTGCCGTACTTTTCCACCAAAGAACGCGGCACCGGACTCGGTCTCGCCATTGTGAGCCGTATCGTGGAAGAACATCATGGCACGGTGCGGGTAGAAGAGAATTCGCCGGTGGGCGCGCGGTTCGTCATCGAACTCCCCGTAGCCCATTCGACGAATGGAAACCATTCCGCATGAACCGAATATTGATCGTTGACGACGAACCCGAGATCCGCAAATCTCTTCGCGGCGTGCTGGAAGACGAAGGCTACAAAATCTCTGTCACCGCCAGCGGCGAAGCTTGCCTCGACGAATTGAAGAAGCATCCGTTCGACCTCGTGCTGCTCGACATCTGGCTCCCCGGCATGGACGGCCTCGCCACTCTCGAGCAGATCAAAAAGTCTGACGCCGCGCCGGAAGTCATCATGATCTCCGGACACGGCACCATCGAGAGCGCCGTGCGCGCCACCAAACTCGGCGCATTTGATTTCATAGAGAAGCCGCTTTCGCTCGAGAAAACGCTCATCCTTGTAAAGAACGCCATCGATGCGCACCGTCTGCGCAGCGAGAACAAAGATCTCAAGACGCAGACACAATCGCGCACTGAGATCATCGGCAACAGCGTGCCCATGAAAGCTCTGCGCCAGCAGATCGCGCTCATGGCGCCCACTACCGGACGCGTCCTCATCTACGGCGAATCCGGCACC
>JAICWB010000325.1 GCA_025935035.1 Terriglobales bacterium | reverse complement strand
GGGGCTCATCCGCCCAGTCAGTCGTCCGCAGGAGGATGACATTATTTAGCCCAGCACGCAAAGTGCTGGGCTAACTGCTTCTGGCGGAAAAGAGTCCGGCTTTAGCCGGACCGCACCCTGAATAATACCGCCGCGATTCAATCAACTCCGATTTCAGGCAAACGGCGCGATATTCAAAGTTTGGCTGGATACGCCAGGCGGACAAAAACTACTTCACAAATAACGCCTGTATAATCCGGCGCGGAGGTTTTCTCCGTGTCCAGACTACTCGCTGCGTTTCTGCTTCTCTGTTCGCTCTCTTTCGCGCAATCCCGCACGCTCAATGCCGAAGCCGCGCAAGCCGAGGCCGCGCACTTCCTCTCCGACCTCGTCAAGCTCGACACCGAAGACCCTCCGGGCAATGAATCCAAAGTAGCCGAGTACATCAAAGCGGTGCTCGCCAAGGAAGGCATCGAGGCCGAGCTGCTAAAGACCGACGCCGGACGCGACAGCGTCGTCGCACGCCTCAAAGGCGATGGCTCCGCACGTCCGCTGCTCATCATGGGACATGAAGACGTGGTTCCAGTCGATCGCTCGCATTGGACCGTCGAGCCTTTCGCCGCCATCGAGAAAGACGGTTACATCTACGGCCGCGGCGCCAAAGATGACAAAGCCATGGACGCGGCCAACCTCGAAGTCTTCCTCCAGCTCAAGCGCATGAACATCCCGCTGAAGCGCGACGTGATCCTGCTGGCCGAAGCCAGCGAAGAGATGAGTTCCACCGCCGGCATGAACACTTTGGTGGCGAAATATTGGGACAAGCTCGATTGCGAATTCGCATTGAACGAAGGCGGCGGCGGTCTCGTCGAGAATGGCCGCGTGAAGTACATTGCCGTGGCTACCGCAGAGAAGATGCCGCGCGGCGCCAAGCTTGTGTCCAGTGGCAGCAGCGGGCACGGTTCCATCCCGCGCGTGGACAACGCCGTCATTCATCTCGCGGCGGCTGTAGCTAAAGCCGGCACATGGGACACGCCCTCCCGACTGAATGAGACTACCGCGGAATTCTTCAAGCGCCTCGCGACGATATCCCCTCCGGACGAAGCCGCGTGGTATCGCGATCCGCTTAACCCTGAAACGCAGGCCATCCTGCGCGTAAAGAAGCCGCAGTACTACTCCATGCTCCGCACATCGGTCGTTCCGACAATGCTTAAAGCGGGCATCAAGAGCAACGTGATCCCGCCCACCGCCGAAGCCACGCTCGATATCCGCATGCTACCGGACGAAGACGTGCAGAATTTCCCCAATCTACTTGCGCAAGCCATCAATGATCCGCAGGTGAAAGTGGTCACTGAGAATGACAAGCTCAACATGCCCGCCGCGCCCGCCAGCAAGCTCGGCACGGTGATGTTCGCGGCGCTCGAGCACGCTCAGAAAAAAGTCTTGCCCGACTCCATCACGCTGCCCACCATGACCACCGGAGCGACGGACTCCGCATTCCTGCGCGCAAAAGGCGTACAAGCCTACGGCATCGGCGTACCGGGAACTGAAGAAGATGGGCGCACCGTCCACGGCAATGACGAACGCCTGGAGATCAAACAGTTGGGAACATTTGTGCAGTTCTTGTTTTCAGCGGTAACAGAGGTGGCGGGGAAATAGCAAGTTGCACCTTGTCATCCTGAGCCGCTTTTGGCGAGGGATCCCTATTACTCTGCAATCTGTTTGCACGAGGCTGGCGTTCGTTTTTGGTCTGCGCTCCGTAGGGAGCGCCGTGTTTATAGCTCGCCGCACTCAAAAAATACTAAGCTCCGTGGGAGCGACATCTCTCGGCGCCCATAGGGACCTTCGCGAAAAAAAGCGCTCAGGATGACAAACATCACTGAGCGCCTCACTAACTACTAACCTCTAACTACTGCCCTACTGCAGCAACGTCGGATTCTCTTCCCTCTCATCCGGCGGGATCACCACAGCAGCCGCGACCCTGTCACCTTCATCGAGATGCAACAGTCGCACACCCTGCGTGGAGCGTCCTGCCTCGCGGATCGACGTAGTGTTGATGCGAATGATCTTGCCGAACTGGCTTATCACCATGCACTCACTCGTCTCATCCACCAGCATGATCGCGCTGACCTTGCCGTTCTTCGCAGTGGTCTTCACGTTGATCACGCCTTTGCCTCCGCGAGATTGCAAGCGGTATTCGTCCACGTCAGTCCGCTTACCGTAGCCTTGCTCGGTCACGGAAAGAATGAGCGACGCAGTGTCCTCGTTCGCGTCTTCGTCCTTCCCGCTCTTCTTGGTTCGGTCTTTCGGCGTGACCGCCATACCAACGATGTAATCATCCTTATCGAGGTCCATACCGCGCACACCGTACGCCGGCCGCCCCATGGAGCGCACATCTTCTTCCTCGAAGCGGATGGCTTGGCCCTCATGCGATGCCAGAAAGACGATCTGCTTGCCGTCCGTCATGCGCACGCCGACAAGCTCGTCATCTTTATCGATGCCGATGGCGATGATGCCGCGGCTCATCACGTTGCTGAAGTCTTTTAGCTCGGTCTTCTTCACCGTGCCGTTGCGCGTGGCGAAGAAAACATACTTGCCTTCTTCTTCCAAGTCACGCACTGTGAGAATGGCACGCACATGTTCGCCAGGCTGCAGAGCGATCAGGTTGGCAATGGCTTTGCCTTTGCCCGCAGGGCCAATGTCCGGCACCTCATACACTTTCAGCCAGTAAACGCGCCCGGT
>JAICWB010000035.1 GCA_025935035.1 Terriglobales bacterium | reverse complement strand
TGCGTGTAGCGCGCGTAACAGTACTTGCAGGCAAATTCGCAGCCGCGGTATGGATTGATGGTCCAGTCGAATGGCATGCGGTCGCCGGCGGAGCATTTATTCAGCAAAGACTTCTCGGGAATCGTGAAGTATTCGACATTGTGACCTTCTTCAATGGATTCGCCGAGCGCTGCGAGCCGGGCGATCCCTACTAGACGCGGTGGCTGGGCGGAGCCGAAAAGAGGAAGAGAACTTGTTAGGGAAGACATGGCAGATTTCGCCTTTTCTTCGCCTACGATAGCACAGGCAATTTGCCAAGTCTAGTTGTATTTCATTTGCGCTACGATTATGCCGATGGAAGTCTGTCCAATCTGCCGCGAGTCGTCAGCGGTTCGACCAAAGCTTGTTCTAGTGGATGAAGCTTGGGTTCCTGGACCAGGCAAAGATCCACGTCTGGCTTTCTTCTCTGATCTCCGCGTCGACGACGTCCAGGAAGAGAACCCACGGAAGGCCCCATTGGAGCAGTTCCTTGATGGGTTTTACTGTGATCGCTGCTCACGCGCGTTTGTCTCAGATGAGATGTTGAAGGAAACGCTCAGACGCTATTACGGCCGATGGAGTCCAGCCTGAGGCACCACCGATTGTCTCGGGGTTGCTAGCGCTGCGCGCGAGCCCAGGCCATATCGACAATCTCGCCGATCAGCTGTGTGTAGGTACGGCCGGACTTCTTTGCCGCCATGGCGAATTCCTGTGAGCTTGCCAGCCAGGGATTCGGATTTGCCTCGATCACGTACACCTCATTCTTATTGTTGAGGCGCATATCGACGCGGGCGTAGTCGCGGAACTTGAGAGCGAGAAACGCCTGGCGCGCAGTTTCGCTCAGTTTCTCTACGGTCTCTTCGTCGAGATCTTCGACGGGAGTGGACTTCGTGAGCTTGTATGCTTCGGTCTCGCGGTCGAACTTCACATCCTGGCAGGCGACGCGCGGCGTGCCCACCGGCAACTTCGATAGATCAAGCTCGATCAGCGGCAGAACTTCAGGAGTCGTGTTGCCTAAAACGCCCGCGTAGATCTCACGGCCGTCAATGTATTCCTCGATGAGCGCGGGCGAATCGAATTCTTCGTGAATGTAATGGATGCGCTCCATCAATTCCTTCACGCTCTCGACGACAGAATTTCCGTCAATGCCGATCGAACCATCTTCCGCAATCGGTTTTACGATTAGCGGAAAGCCGATGTCATGCGAATGGTCAAGCATTCCTTTATAAGAAGTGGCGAAGATGGGAGTGCGCACGCCGTGGAATTGAAAAAGTTTTTTGGCCACGGACTTTTCCTGGCCGAGAAACAGTCCGCGCGGGCCGGTACCGGTGTAGGGAAGACCGATCAGGTCCATGTACGCGGCGATGTTCATGTCCTTGGTGTCGTCGCCGCCGTAGGATTCGGTGAGATTGAAGACTAAGTCCGCGCCGCAGCGACCAAGTGAAGTAAGAGAGCCTTTGGTGCCGTCGAGGACTTGGTAGAAAGGCTCGTGGCCGAGCTTCTCCAGCGCCTCAAAGATCTCTTCGCGGTCTTCTTTGGGCTTCTTCTTCGCTTTCTTTTTCGGCGCCTTGCCGTTCTTCCCGTTCCGGGCCGCTTTCTCTTCTACTTCCTCATGCGGCACTGCAACGGGTTCCTCTTCCCAAAGGTCGTACAGCACGGCGACTTTGAGTTTCGCAGGACTCATTCACACCTCTATCTATATTGTGATGCTGATTGGAATGAAAATCTAGGCAGAAAGGAGGGGGAATCAACTTTGTATGAACTTGCCGCGCGACAGATAATTCATCGCGAGCGCAGTGCAGAATACAGTGAGCTCGGTGAGATTCTGTTTTTCGTTCTCTGATTCGACGCGGAGCTTTAATTCGCCAGAACGTTTTTCGATCGCGTCCACTAATTTCTTGATCAGTGGACGACGCACGCCGGTCCAGTAAGTAAGTTTGTCAGTGATCACCTTGCGGTTGTCGCGCAAGAAATCAGCAGCCGGGCGCACGCCTTTGCGTTTGCGCGGGGAGACGTTGAAGATGTCCTGCAGATCGGTGTCGAGCAGAAGCTCGTCGGCGGCGCGCGTGTCTTCGTTGTGGCTTGCGTAGAACTGTTCTACCGTGTCGTCCATATCTTCCACGGTGATGTCCGCGTCACCTTGTGGACGCAGCGGTTCCACGTCGCCAAACTTCTTGCCGATGCGCTCCATATATTTCAGTTTCGCCATCGCGCCCCAACCCTTGTAGCGCTTGCGCCAGTTTGAGCGTGGCGTCATCCATACGGCAAAGGTCTCAGCAAAATCTTCATCGGGATGTTTCTGGGCGTACCAACCTTCCATGTGGCGAACGAAACGGCGCGAGAAGGGAACAGGCTTGTAGTGATCGCGATATGGCTTGCGGAATGAACCGAATTTGTCGTGCCACTCCGGTGTCTTGTAAAGCTCGTAAGCGTAGTTGAAAGCGTGTCCTGCTTCGTGGCGCAGGTACATCATGATCTGGCGCGAATCTTCCAAGTCGTTCATCTCGCGTTCCAGCTTTTGCAATTTCGGATCGGCTAGATAAAACGGAATTCCGATAACCGGTTCCTCGGAAGGACAGCCCCACTCGTCGCTGAGATAAACCTTTGGACGAAACTTCTTCAGCCCTTTGCGATCGAGTTCCCGGTAGAGCTGCTGCACATATCTCTCAACGGATGACCCTTCGATTTTCAGGTTCAGATCGCGGATGGGTTTGGTGAGTACGTCTCTCACGTCCGCCGGCGTCTTTTCAAAGAGATACATGGAGAGAAGAATCTAGCATAGGTGGGGCAGGGTTGGCAGGGCTGCACTAGCGGCGGTGCAGGGAGGCCGTAAACTCAAGAAAAATAGGGTATTTGCCAAGAAGAAAATCGACGTTGCGGGCCGTTGAACTTTCAACCGGTAAACTCGTATTTCAACCATCGTTGTTAATACTCCGTCATTTCCAGCCGTTATCAGGTCACAAGAACGCGGAAAAGGTGGGGAAAAGAGTGAGCGCAGCATTGGCTATTTCGCCGGTAGGTACGCAAAGCGGATTGGAAGACGCATTCCGGAAGCACCGGATGCAAGTCTTTCGGGCCGCTTATCGTGTGACCGGTAATACAGCAGACGCGGAAGACGTCTTGCAGACGGTTTTTCTACGACTGGCGCGGCGCGAGGAAACAGAGATAGCCAATCCTGGTAGCTATCTGTATCGCGCAGCGCTCAATGCTGCGCTTGATGTTCTGCGAAGCCGACAGTCAGCCAACGCGCAAGCGCTGGAAGGTTCTCCGGAGCCGATGGGTAATTCTCATGACCAGGAACTTCGCGCTCAACTGCGCGCGGCGCTAGCCAGGCTGAATCCGAAACATGCGGAGATGTTCGTTCTTCGTTACGTGGAAGAGCACAGCAACAAGGAGATAGCCCAGATGCTGGGCACTACGCAGGCGGCGGTGGCAGTCACACTCTTTCGTGTTCGCAGGCAACTGCAAAAAGATTTCAAACGATAGCGAGCAAACGACATGAACAACGATTCCCGGAAGAAGCAGCGTCCTCTCGACGAAGCGATCAATGCGATGCGGCGCCATGAAGCGCCTGAAAACGTAGCGCAAGCAGCCAGCGAACGCGTGTGGAGCAAGATCAGCGGCGTCTCGGCGGGTGCGGATGCTGTACGCATCTCCGGCTGTGAAGATGTGCGGGCGCTGGTTCCTGCATTCCGCACGAAGAGCCTTTCGCGCGAGCGTGCTCTGCTGGTGGAAGACCACCTGCACGAGTGCGTGAACTGCCGCAGGATGTATCAGCAGGATTCGGTGGTGTCAGTTGCCCAATGGAAACAGAAGGATGAAACTTCTGCGCCGTTCTGGAATCCGCAGCGCTTTGCCATAGCCGCCATGCTGTTGATGGTGGTTGGAATCTCCGGGTTCGCGTTCCGCTACTACGTGTCGCCTCTACCAGGTGATCGGGCGCAACTGCAATCGGCGCAGGGGCCGGTATATCTGATCGCGGCCAATACTGAGCGTCCTTTGCTTCCGGGTATGCAAGTGAATGAGGGTGACATCGTGCGCACGGGCGGCGGCGCGCATGCCATCGTGAAGCTGTTTGATGGCTCACTGGTTGAAATGAACGAGCGCGCAGAATTTTCTGTGGCCGCGCGGCGTCGCGCGACGACCATCAAACTCGGCCGCGGACGCATCATCGTGCAAGCCGCGAAGCAGCACGGTCATTTATATGTGGCAACAGACACCGCGAAAGTCGCGGTGACCGGCACTGTCTTCTCAGTGGACAGCGGCATGAAGGGTACGCGCGTCTCCGTGATCGAGGGTGAAGTGCATGTGGACGATGGCGGCGGAGAGAGTGTGCTGCACTCCGGCGACCAGGTTGCCACCAGCACCGCGATGGGAGAAGTGCCGATCGCAGAAGAGATCTCATGGAGCCAGAACCGCGAACAGCATCTTGCTCTGCTGGCTGAATTCTCAAAGTTGCAGAAGAAATTTGAAAGCATTCCTTCGCCGGCGCTGCGATATGACAGCCAGATACTACCTATCGCTCCTGAGGGCGCGGTGATCTACGCCAGCATCCCGAATTACGGCGAACAGATCGCGGAAGCCAACAAGATGTTTCAGGACGAGATGGCGACCAGTGACGTGCTGAAGCAGTGGTGGACGCAGAACAACATGGGTAAGGACAACGCCAAGTTCCAGGAGATGATCGACCGCATCCAGACCGTGGGCCAGTATCTCGGGAATGAAGTCGTAGTCATGCTGGTGGAGAGCCCGTATCAGAAGCGGCCCGCACTGCTGGTGATGGCGCCGGTCACGCGCACCGGGTTGCGAGACTACCTGGAGAGCGAACTCGAGAAAGAGCAACCCGATCCAACCAAGCGGCAAGATGTTGTGATCCTGAGTGGCGATCAGTTTGCGAGTGCAGTGATTCCGCAGAACGGTCTGGCGATCATGGCCGGCAAAGATCTCTTGATCGCTTCGAACGATGGCCAGCTATTGCAGACACTGGCGGCAAAGCACGCGCAGGGAACGGGCAACACAGGATTCGCTACTACCGCTTTCGGGCAAGCAGTAGGTGCAGGCTATCAGGAAGGTGCGGGCATGATGTTTGCCGCGAATCTGGAACAGATGATCAGCCGTTCGCAAGCGCAAGCAGCCGCACGCGGAGTCACTCCGAAGCATGAAGCTGGACTGCAGCAATCGGGATTCGGCGCTGCGCGGTTCCTTGTGGCCAAGCGTCGCGAAGTGAATGGCGCGATGGATACGCGTGCAACTCTGACCTTCGGCAGCCAGCGAACCGGTGTAGCCTCATGGCTTGCCGGTCCGTCGGGCATCGGGTCGCTGGACTACGTCTCACCCGATGCAGCAGTAGTGGCTGCGGGTGCGGTGAAATCACCGGCACTCATGATGGACGACGTCTTCGCCATAATCTCTGCAACTGGTGGTGACGCGGCGGCCAAGCGCGCCGAGTTCCGTGCCAAGATGAACTTTGACATGCGCGACGATTTCGCCGCAGCACTGGGCGGAGACTTCACCATGGCTATCGATGGCCCGGTGGTACCGACCCCTTCATGGAAATTCATCGCTGAGGTGAACGACCAGAGCAAGCTGCAATCCACCATTGGATTAATCTTGCAGAAGCTGAACGACGAAGCGGCGAAGCAAGGCAAGCCGGGCGTCGCCCTGACGCAGGCGGAAGAAGATGGGCGCACGTTCTATAACATCGCGTCAGCAGCAACGGGAACTCCAGTCGAGGTGGATTACACATATGACAATGGATACCTTGTGGCTGCGCCATCGCGGGCACTTGTGTTGAAAGCGATCCGCGTGCGCGAGAGCGGCGTGACGCTGGCGAAATCGCAAGTGTTCATGTCACTTCTACCAAAGGATGATCACACGAACGCATCCGGCATCCTGTATCAGAACCTGGTGAGCGTTGCGCAACCGCTGGCTGCGCAGCTGAATCCGAATGAGTCGCAGTCGTTCCAGACCATCGTGAACAATGCGAAACCGAGCCTGTTGGTAGCGTATGGTGAAAACACGAGTGTCGAAGTTGCGACCACGGGCCGTTACTTCGGATTCGACATAAATAATCTCGCGCTCTCACAGTTGCTGCACTTTTCGGGAACTCACAACACACAAAATGCGTACTAACATGCATGACCGCAGTCATTGAACTCGAGGACCTGAGCGTTCGGCTGGGAACGAAGCAGGTCCTCGATTCACTTCGAGCATCACTCAAGGGGCGTGCCATCGGCTTGCTTGGTCCTAACGGGGCCGGCAAGTCCACGCTCATTAATACGCTGCTCGGTTTCTATCCGCCCGCCTCGGGCTCCGCGAAGATCTTCGGCAAAGACATACGCACCCATACAAAAGAATTGCGTCACGTGATCGGCTTCATGCCGGAGAGCGATTCGTTCATCGCAGAGATGTCAGGGGTGGGATTCGTGCGCTACATGGCAGAGCTCTCCGGCCTTCCGGCGAATGAGGCTCTTGAACGCGCGCATGAAGCGTTTTATTACGTGGGACTGGGCGAAGCACGTTACCGCAAGGTGGGAACATTCTCACTGGGGATGAAGCAGATGGTGAAGCTGGCACAAGCCATCGTGCATGGCCCGAAGTTGTTATTTCTCGACGAACCGACGAACGGGCTTGACCCGCCGGCGCGGCTACGCATGATCGCGCTCATCAAAGAGATCCGTGACACGCAGGGCATCCACATCATTCTTTCTTCGCACTTGTTGCGCGACGTGGAAGAGTGCTGCGAGGAGGCACTCATCTTGAAAGATGGACGCATCGCCGCTTACTGTAACCTCGAAGAAGAGCGGCGGTCCAACAAGAAGTTCGTTGAGCTGGAAACTGTGGGAAGTAAAGAAAGCTTTACGCAGGCCGTGGAGCAACTCGGCTGCGAATGTGCATGGCTCTCTGGTGGACGCGCGAAGATGGTGCTGCCGGAAAATATTTCCATGCGCGACCTTTACACCATCGCGGCAAAGAACCAGGTGCAGATCCGCAAGATGAATTACCGACGGGATTCGCTGGAAGACATCTTCCTGCGCGCGATGGAAGGCCAGCTTCAACCTCAGAATAAGGCGGTGCAGAATGGCCATTTATAAACGCCTTTACCGCCCTTACGTCGGACGCTATACCGGCAACCGATTCCGCTTTCTGGTGATCACGAAGTCAGCCCTGCGCACGTTGTTCGATTCGCGTCCGTTGCTGGCTTTCTTTGTGGCGTGCAACGTTCCGTTCACCATTTTTTTGATGATCATCTACATCAACAACAGTGCTGCGGCGCAGGCGCTGTTGCAGATGAAAAACGCGCCCATAGTGATCGACAATTTTTTCTTCCTGCGCTATCTCATCTTTCAGAGCACGCTCAGCTTTTTGCTGACGGCATGGGTGGGTCCCGGACTGGTTTCTATTGATCTATCGAATGATGCCCTGCCTTTGTACCTTGCGCGGCCGCTGACGCGCACAGAATATTTATTAGGGAAGTTTGGGGTCATCTTCCTGATGACATCCGTGATCACTTGGGTGCCGGGTTTGATGCTTCTGGGACTTGAATCTTCTTTGGCTCCTATCGGCTGGTTCGAGCGCTATTACTGGTTGTTCGGTTCCATGCTGGTCGGTTCGCTGTTATGGATCGGCGTCATCGGATTGCTGTCGCTGACTTTGTCGGCTTGGGTCAAATGGCGTATTGTGGCGACTGGCGCTATGTTGGGCATTTTCTTTGCTTTAGCCGGATTTGGTGAAGCGTTGAATGGAGTGCTGCGCACCCACTGGGGATATCTCCTGAACCTAGGCTTTGACATAAGCCTCGCATGGTTCGATCTATTCCGCATGGCCCCTCATACCGGACTCGATAACCCGCTATTTGAACTTCCCCCGTGGGCTGGCTGGCTTACTCTGGGTCTGCTTAGCGCCTTCTGTCTGCTGATGCTGAACAAGAAGCTCAAAGCTCGCGAGGTGGTGCGCTGATGGCGGACACCAACCGCGAGATCACATTCAACAACGTCTCAAAGTTTTACGGGGAAGTACTCGGCGTGAACCGCGTGACGCTGACGATACCCCCCGGCATCACGAGCCTGGTCGGTCCCAACGGCTCGGGCAAGACCACGCTGATGAACCTGATGACAGGTCTCATTCGCCCTACGGAAGGCACTTTAAGCGTTTGCGGACTCGGACCGGACCAGCCCGAAGAATTTTTTGCCATGGTGGGTTACTGCTCGCAGTTCGATTCCTTCCCCAAGGGCATCACCGGCTTTGACTTGGTTTACAACGGCTTGATGCTGCATGGATATCCGTACGAAAAAGCGTACAAGCTCTCCATGGAAGCGATTGACCGCGCCGGTCTCGTGCAAGCTGCGCATCGCAAAGTGGCGGGATATAGCAAAGGCATGCGGCAACGGATCCGTCTTGCTTCCGCCATTGCGCATCATCCTACGGTATTGATCTTGGACGAACCGCTGAACGGGCTCGATCCCATGGCGCGCGCAGAGACTATCGAACTGTTTCAGTCCATCGCAAAAGAAGGATTGCACGTGGTCGTCTCCAGCCACATCTTGCATGAAGTGGACAAGATCTCTGACCAGGTCATCCTGCTGAGTTCTGGATATGTGATAGCGGAAGGCCCGATCCATGACGTGCGCACGGATGTGACCGACCACCCCATGCAGATCATGGTGCGTTGCTCCAATCCGGCGTTGCTCGCCTCAAAGATCTTTGCCATGAACCACGCGGTTGAAGCGAAGCTGCACAGTGACGGTCAAGGCCTGCTGGTGCGCACACGTGACGTGAACAATTTTTATCTATTGCTGAATCAGATCGTGGAATCGGGCGCGGTGGAACTCGAAGCTGTGGCACCGGCTGACGATGACGTGAACTCGGTCTATCAATACCTGATCGGTTCAGAAGGGAACTCGATATGAGCACGGCCAGACCGGATTGGCAAAAGCGTTTTGTTCAATTGCGTGCCGTCGTGACTATCGAGCTGCGGCGTTATTTTTTCACGCGACAGGCGCTCGCTATCTATCTACTCGCATTGGCGCCGGTTGTGATCATCGGACTGCACGCGATAACCAGTCCCTTGGGCCGCCATTGCAATATTGCAGAGGATACTGAGATCCTTGCCGGCATTGTTCAGCTTTTCTATGTGCACCTGGGAATCTTCTTCGGATGCCTGATACTGTTCACATGGCTGTTCCGCGGTGAGATCGTGCAGCGCAGCCTGCACTATTATTTGCTGGCGCCCATGAAGCGCGACATCATCGTGCTGGGAAAATTCATCGCCGGAGCCGTCACCACTTCGCTTATCTTTTGCACGGCTGTGCTGCTGTCATTCATCTTCATGTACGGCCACTTTGGCCCCAAGGGCGAACAGTTCGTCTTTGACGGCCCGGGGCTGCATCATCTCGGCGCATACCTGCTTATCACCGTGCTCGCATGTTTCGGTTACGGCGCCGTCTTCCTGGCGATCAGCCTGATCTTCCGCAATCCCATGGTCCCCGGCGCATTCGTCTTCGGATGGGAATCGATCAGCGGAGTCTTGCCCGCTACGTTGCAGAAATTCAGTATCACGTTCTATCTTAAAAACCTGGCGCCGGTAGATCTTTCGGGTAAGGGATTGTTGTCACTGTTCACGGTCGTCGCGCAACCGGTGCCTGCATATATTGCCATCCCGGGGCTGTTTCTCTTCGTGGGTTTCATGCTGTTCTTCGCATGCTGGCGCATGCGCACCATGCAGATCAGCTACGCAAAAGATTAGCGCGCGCTGAGTCTCATCATCAGCGGATGCCGCGGACGCAGCGTGATCGCTGCCATCTTTTCGATCGGCGCATCTGACGCCAGCGTCGCCTTCCACTTTTGCGCGAGAGTGGCCAGTAGCAGTACGCCTTCCATCCAAGCGAATGATTCCCCAATGCATTGCCTTGGTCCGCCGCCGAACGGGAAGTAGCTGAACTTCGGACGCGAGGCCTTCCCCTCGGGCGCCCAGCGTTCGGGATCGAACACTTCGGGATTCGCGAAATAGCGCGCGTCGCGATGCATGACCCACTGGCTGCAGACCACCATGCTGTTCTTCTTCACACGAACATCGCCGAAATTGTGGTCTGCAATGGCCTTTCGTCCGATACCCCACGCGGGCGGATAGAGGCGCATCGATTCCGCGAAAACCATTTCTGTGTACTTGAGATCGGGAATATCGGCGAGCGTAGGAAGCCTGCCGTTCAAGACCGAGTCAATCTCAGCATGAAGTTTTTTTCCCGAGTCAGGATTCTGCGACAGCAGCATCCATGTCCATGAGAGTGCGTTCGCCGTGGTCTCATGGCCGGCGAGAATGATGGTCAGGCATTCGTCGCGCAGTTGCTCATCGGTCATGCCCTTGCCGTCGCCTTCTTCGTCCTGCGCAAGCAGAAGCATTGAGAGCAAGTCGCCGCGGTCGATCTGAGCACTGGCGCGTCGCTCGCGGATGATGCGATAGACGATCGCGTCCAGACGCTCGCGGGCTTTGTTGAGGCGCCGTACCGGCGGAATGGGCAGGCGTTCAAGGAATTCAGAGAACGGCAGGAACATGATGCCGAAGCTTTCCATGAACGTGGTGAGCGATTCTCCGATCTCGCTCCCTTCAGTCTCCAGATCTACGTTAAAAAGAGTTTTGCCCACGATGTTCAGCGTGAGTTGCATCATCTCGCCGCGCATATCGACGGTGCTGCCGTCTTTCCACGAATTGCGCGTGTGGTCCGCGTAGGTCACCATCGAATCGGCGTAATTGACGATGCGCTGCCGGTGAAACGCCGGCTGTGCGAGTCGGCGCTGACGCAGATGCATCTCACCTTCACTAGTCAGCAGACCCTCACCGAGGATGCGCTTACTCCGCTTGAGCACGCGCCCCTTCTCAAATTTGCGATTGTTGGTGACCAGAAGGTCTTTGATGTAGTCCGGATGATTAACGAGAGTCACTTTACGCCCGCCCATGCGGTAGGTGACCACATCACCGTGCTCGCGGGCCATGCGAGTGAGGAACGCCAACGGATCTTTGCGAAACTCAAATAAGTTGGCAAAGCCGTTCTTCGGTTTCGACTTGGCGACTGAAGCAGTTGCCATAAATTACGCCGTTACCGCCGCGACTTCTGGGACTGGCGCCTTCGCCGCCGGAAGCGTTGTTAGCAGGCTTGAGGTGCCATACACAACCGCGATGATGGCGAATGCCCACGTCAAACTGTAACGATAAGCCATACTGCCGACTGCGAGCCCCAGGAAGAGCTGAAGCGTAGTGCCGGCAAAATAGAAAGTGTTCTGCACGCGCCCGATCATCTCTTTCGGCACGTACTCCATGATGGAACTGGTGATGGCGATTCCGGCAAGCCCGCGCGCGCAACCCATGACCAAATAAAAGCCGACAGCGACAATCTCCCAGCGCGCGTGCGGAACGCCAAACATTCCCAGCGCCAGCAGTCCCATAGTGATGGCTACAGTCACCCGGCCGCTAAATCGTTTGATGAAGTTCGCCGCAAACAGCGCGCTAAGAAATGCCCCTGTACCCCAGGCCCCATTGAGCTGACCGTAACCGACTGCGCCGGAATGGAGGATGCGGTCACAGAGAGGCGCGGTGATGATATTCGAAGTCAGCATCGCACCGAGGAACAGCGCCCAGCTCACGCCCAGCATGATGACTGCAGGTCGATGATTGAGATAATGCAATCCCTCTTTCAGCTCATGCATGTACCGCGCAACCGTGCCGCCGACACCTTCCAAATGCGCGAGGACATGTGTCGGCTGCTTCACCACATGCTTGCCCCGGCGCACGCCGAAATAAAGTGAGAATGACGCGACATAAGTGGAAACGTCGATCAGCAAAATCCCGCCGAGGCCGATGTGGTTATACAGAAATCCCACGATGGCCCCCGCAATAAGCCATCCGCCTTGGACGCCGGCCATCAGAATAGTGTTCGAGTGGACAAACTCAGTGTCTGGCGTGAGCTCTTGAATGAGCGCGGTGATAGTGGGCCAGAACATCCAGAAACCGGCGGCTACCAGCGTGTTCATCAAATAGAGCTGCCAGATCTGCACGCGGTGCATGAAGACCAGTACCATTACCACGGCGATGAGCATTCCGCGCAGAGCGTCAAGCCACATTACCATCCAGCGGCGGTCTTCGCGGTCGATCACCACGCCAGTGAAGGGAAGCAGCAAGATTCCGGGCAATGTCTGTAACATGACGAGCCATGCCAGGTTCATCTCGGAATGGGTCTTTTGGAAGATGTGCCAGATCACGCCCGTGGAGTTGAGGCCGCTGCCCAACATGGAGATCATGTTGGCGATGAATATCAACCGCAGCCCGCGATGTCCCAGGATCTTCCACATATTTTTATTATGACATTCAGCGTTGAAATCGCAGCCGCTGACGCTCGCTTATACTGGATTCAGGTGAACCACTGATCCCATATATACATCTCGGACCGCTGAGCATCGGCACTTTCGGACTGATGATGTGGGTGGCGTTTCTTGCCGCATTTTTTTTGCTGAGCGCAGATTTCAAGCGGCGGGGTTTCAAAGCTGATCCGCAGAACGTGGTGGCGTTCTGCGCAGTGGCGGGCATCATCGGGGCCAAGCTTTACCACGTGTGGGACACGCCGGGAGAGCCATTCTTCAGCCGCACCGGCTTCGCATGGTTCGGCGGTTTCCTCGCTGGCCTGGCGACACTCATCGCATTGGCCTTTCGCTATCGAATAGCGCTTTTGCAGTTTTTGGATGCATGCAGTCCGTCGGCGGCGTTGGGCTATGCGGTAGGAAGGATCGGCTGTCTTACATCAGGCGACGGTGATTACGGCATTCCTACAACGCTGCCATGGGGAATGAAGTTCCCACCCCCGGCGTTAGTCCCCAGTTCCGAGACGTGTCAGCTCTATGGGCGCTCGCCTGATTGCACGGTCCATCCCACGCCGCTCTATGAATTTCTTGTGGGGTTGATCATCACCTATGTCTTATGGAAGATTGGCGAGAAGGTCTTGGCGGGGAAGTTTTCATCCGGCGCGGTGCTGGCCTCATTCCTTGTTCTTTCCGGCTTGGCTCGATTTCTCGTGGAATTCATCCGCATCAACCCGCGCGTCTTCCTGGGAATGTCAAATGCGCAGACAGCGGGCTTGTGTTCGCTAGTTGCAGGTTTGGCTTTATGGATTTACCTGGTCGCGGCGAAAGGACCATGGGGATCCGCGCCTATTCGAAACTGATCTTGTCCCGCCGGACAAGCGAATGCTTCTTAAAGCGCTCGTCATCCGTTTGCGGAAAATCAGTGCGGAAGTGCGCGCCGCGACTTTCTTCACGCGCCAGGGCTGAACGCACGATCAAACGCGCGGCCTGAAAAATATTTCTGGCTTCACAAGAACGTCGCGAAACCGGGGCCGGCAGCCGTTCGCCTACCGCGCCGATCATTGACTGCGCCTCCGCCAGGCCCTTGCTCGTTCGAACCACCCCCGCGTAACGCCACATCACATTCTGGATGGTGCGAATGTATTGTTCGGCTTTCTCCAAATCGTCTTTTGCTTGGGGCGCTGCCGGCTGACCGAGTGCCGCGGGTTTTGTGCTCTCTTCACGCATGCGGTTTCCTGCACGTGCGCCGAAAACCAATCCTTCAAGAAGGGAATTGCTTGCAAGACGATTCGCGCCGTGGACGCCCGTGCAAGCGGTCTCGCCCCCGGCGTAGAGTCCGGCGATGTTGGTTCGGCCTTCGAGATCAGTCTTCACGCCGCCCATTAAATAATGTGCCGCTGGCCGGATAGGGACGAGGTCTTTAGTGATGTCCACTTTGTATTGCAGGCATGTGGCGTGAACGCGAGGAAAGCGGTTGCGCAGAGTCTCAGCATCAAGGTGACGCATATCAAGATAGACGACTGGGTCAGGTTGGTTGCTCTGCCCGATCTCATGTGCGATAGCGCGAGCGACTACGTCCCGCGGTGCAAGCTCCGCCAGAGCGTGTTGGGCAGGCATGAATCGCTGCATCTCCATGTTGAGAAGTTGTGCGCCTTCGCCACGCAGCGCTTCTGACAGCAGGAATCGTGGCGCGCCCGGAACATAGAGCGCCGTAGGATGAAATTGCACGAACTCCATGTCGCTGATGTCCGCGCCCGCGCGAAATGCCATGCCGATCCCGTCGGCGGTGGCGACACTCGGGTTCGTTGTGTCGCGATAGACCTGACCTATGCCACCGGTAGCGAGAAGCACCGCGGATGCAGAAACACGGTGTCGCTGGCCGTCGCCGGCAATCAGTTCGACGCCGTGCACCGCGCCGTCGCGAAAAACTAGATCAGAACTGAACTCGAATTCTGAGAATGTGATGTTTGGCAGCGTCATCGCTTTGGCGGCAAGCGCGCGGCCCATCTCACGCCCGGTGGAATCGCCGTGTGCGTGCAAAATGCGCGAGCGACTGTGTGCGCCTTCCCGCGTGAATGTTAACTTTGAGCCCGTTCGATCAAACTGCGCGCCCCAATCGAGCAACTCGTGGATGCGTTCAGGGCCTTCTTCTACCAGCACCGTCGCTGCGGCAACATTCACCAGCCCCGCGCCCGCGTCGACGGTGTCTTGCAGGTGAAGGCTGATCTCGTCTTCGTCACTGAGCACGACGGCCACGCCGCCTTGTGCATACTGCGTGGCTGACTCGGTCAGTTCCTGCTTCGCCAGCACCAACACGCGTCCGGCTTCAGCGAGAGAGATCGCCGCTCGCAATCCGGCCACGCCCGCTCCGATCACGATGAAATCTGTTTCTTCTGGAAGTCGGTTTACCACTTTTGTAAGAGTGAAGTTGCGCCTATTTTCGATGCTACCACGCGAGATGCGCAGCCGTTTGTTCGCGCACCTCCTAAGATATGATGGAACGCGGGTGGAAAAGATAGCAGTCAAACTCGGCGACGCGAGTTACGAAGTGCTCATCGCGAACGGATTGCTGCGCAATGCCGGCAAGCGCATCGTCCGGCGATGTGGTGTTCCGTCTCGCTGCGTCGTGATCACGTCCCCGCGGGTCCGCAAGCTTTGGGGCAGAGAACTGGAGCGCAGCCTGAGTGCGGCGAAGTTACCGTTTGCGCTCTTGACTCTGCCCGACGGCGAGCAGCACAAGACTCTCAACACAGTGGACGGTCTGTTGAAGCAGATGGCTGCAGCCGGCATGGACCGCAGTTCGCTTGTCATCGCGTTCGGCGGTGGAATGGTCGGTGACGTTGCCGGATTCGCTGCGGCGACTTATATGCGGGGTATTCCTTTCGTTCAAGTTCCCACTACATTGTTGGCGCAGGTGGATGCATCGATCGGCGGTAAGACCGGGGTCAATCTGCCTGCGGGAAAAAATCTAGTGGGCAGCTTTCATCAGCCGGAACTTGTGCTGATCGATCCGGCTGTTCTTTCGACTCTATCCGACCGGGAATATCGCGCAGGATTTTTCGAAGTCATCAAATGTGGCGTGATCCGTGACCAAAAGTTGTTCGCTGCCATCGAAAAGAAACCGCAGAGTTTTCTCCAGCGCGATACCGCATCAGTAATGAAAGCGATCACCGCATCGGTGAACGTAAAAGCCGAGGTGGTGTCTCGCGATGAACGTGAAGGCGGCCTCAGGCGAATCCTCAACTTCGGACACACAATCGGCCATGCACTCGAAGCGGACGGCGAATATAAGCGGCTGTTGCACGGAGAGGCCGTAGGCTGGGGCATGATGGCCGCGGCAAGGCTGGGCGCAGCATTGGGGGTCACGCCACAAAAAGTTGCTGACCGAATCACAGATGTCGTGCTGAAATGCGGCCCACTTCCGCGCGTGAATAGTGAGCCCGCAAAAATCATGCGCCTCATTCAATCAGACAAGAAGACGCTTCACGGCGTGCCGCATTTTGTCTTGCCCACCGCAATCGGGGAAACAACCATCACCGCGAATATTCCTCCCGCGGCCATACGCAAGGTAGTTGCGGGGTTGAACCAATTGGTCGCGCGATGACGCAAGACCTCGAACAAGCTCACGCAGCCAGGGGCGCGCAACCTGACGGCGCGGTGGACGAACGAACGGCCGCGGTCGCCGTGCGCGACATGTTCGACGAGATCGCTGGTCGCTACGATCTGCTCAACCACGTACTATCGGCTAATGTGGATCGCCTATGGTGGCGGCGCACTGCGCGGACGTTTCGCCACGTTCTGGAACAGCCAGATGCGCGCGTGCTTGATCTCTGTTGCGGCACAGGTGATATGACGCTGGCTCTGCGCAGGCAATCACCACCCGCTTCCCAAGCCTACTTCGGAGCGGATTTCTCTCACCAGATGTTGCGGCGCGGCGAGCAAAAGTTCCGTGGCAAAGGCGCCATCGCGATCGAAGCGGACGCGTTGCAGCTTCCGTTTGCCGACCGCAGTTTTGATCTGGTCACATCTGCATTCGGCTTTCGCAATCTGGCCAATTACAACGCCGGCCTGCACGAGATCCATCGCGTGCTAGCGCCTGGAGGTGAATTCGGTATTTTGGATTTCAGCGAGCCCGGCGGCTTGTTCGGCAAGTTGTACTCGTTTTACTTCCGCAATGTTTTACCGGCGATCGGCTCAGCCATCTCTGGCTCGAGGTCGCCATATCAATACTTGCCGGCGTCGGTCCACCGCTTTCCATCGCCGCAGGCAATGATGGAAGAGATGCGGACCGCGGGATTCTGTGACCTGAGTTGGACGCCATACACATTCGGTATCGCGGGCCTCTACCGGGGAAGGAAGAGCTAGGCCGTGACAGCCTCGTCTGCGGCGGATTGTTTCTCAGTCGCAACGGGGCGGAAGGTATCCGCCAGTGCTTGCTCAACTGTGTAGCGGATCACACGCTTGTAATCCGATCCCAGGAAGTTTCGCAAACGTGTGGTGTCCATGGTGTACGAGCCTACGACATACGGAAATGCCGAAGGCGGCACTCCGGAGAGTCCGATGTTCCACATCAGTTTCAGGATCATTCGGCAAAGCCACCGCGTGGGCAATCGCAAGAGCTTGGCGCCGGCGATGGCCGCGCATTGATGCATAGTGAGTGCCTCGCCGTCAGCCGCGACATTGAACACGTGCGTGCCATCGCCGACATTTAGCTTATCCAACAAATAAGCGATGAGCCGCGCCATATCGTCCACGTGTACGAATTGGATCTTCTTGTCCAGATACTTTTGTCCGCGGGGGATAAGCAACGGAAGCCGTTTATTCTGCGCGCGCGCTCGCTGGGCCAAAGTGCCTTTGCCAGTCGGCGTTCCGCGCAACGCGCCGACCAGATA